>CAVGFC010000051.1:0-14490 GCA_963628775.1 Acutalibacteraceae bacterium | reverse complement strand
AAACAACATTGGCCAAATAAAGCACATTGTTGATCACCTGCAGCCCCACTTATTTTAATTGGTTCACCATAAAAACCCTTTAAAGTTTCACCATAAACATAACTTGATGGCTTAACATCTGGAAGTAAAGAAGCAGGAATATCTAATAACTTCAATAAATCTTCATCCCACTTTAGAGTATTGATATTAAATAACATTGTACGTGAAGCATTTGTATAATCAGTAACATGAACCTTGCCACCAGTCAAATTATAAATAAGCCAAGTATCAATGGTACCAAATAATAATTCACCTTTGTTTGCTTTTTCTCTTGCACCTTCTACATTATCTAGTATCCATTTAATCTTACTACCCGAAAAATAAGCATCAGGTATAAGACCGGTTTTTTCTTTGATTAAATCACTATAGCCATCTTCAACTAGTTTATCGATGATGTCACTAGTTCTACGGCATTGCCATACAATCGCATTATAAATTGGCTCGCCTGTATTCTTATCCCAAATAAGGGTTGTCTCTCTTTGATTGGTAATGCCAATACCCGCTACATCTTTAGGATCTATACGTCCATGTTTTAGGGCAAGTCTTGAAACCTCTAAAATAGAACTAAAGATTTCTTTGCCATCATGTTCAACCCAAGCAGGATGAGGATAATATTGTGTAAATTCTTTTTGTGCAACGGAAATCATGTTGCCAAGTTTGTCAAAAATGATGCAGCGAGAGCTAGTTGTCCCCTGATCTAGAGCCATTACATATTTCATATTTTTCTCCGTTTATTGTTGATTAAATTATATAATTTTGAATATGATATATCCAATTTTTTTAAAGAAAAACGATACGATAGCTATATGTGCCCTAAGTGCTGGAGTTGGCGAAGACATTGAAGAATACGAAAAATCAATCAACGTTTTAAAGAATGATTATAAAGTAATTGAAAGTGATTCTGTAAGAAATAATGCCTTGGTAAGTAACACAGCAAATATTAGAGCTAAAGAACTAGATGAACTTATATGTAATAAAGAAGTTAAAGCGATAATATCAGCTTCAGGAGGCGATGGTCAAATAGAAACACTCCCTTTTATTAATTTTGAACATATTAAAGAAAATCCTAAATGGTTAATTGGCGCAAGTGATCCAACTAATTTATTATTTCCAGTTACTACAAAACTAGATATCGCTACTTTATATGGATTTAATTCTAAGGGCTTTAATAATCATATAGATTCAAAAACATTATTAGCTTATTTAAAAGGTGATATTTATAAACAAGAATCATTTGATAAATATATTGATTTTAAAGATTATATTAATGATTTAGACATCAAAAGAGATGTAATCTATAAAGCAGATAAAGACATACAAGTAAGTGGCAGAATAATTGGTGGCTGTTTAGATTGCCTAGCTAAATTAATTGGAACTGAATATGACTATGTAAATGATTTTATTGAAAGATATAAAGATGATGGCATTATTTGGTATTTCGATAATTTTGCCCTAAGTGCTTTTGATGTCTATTTGACACTTCTACAATTTAAATTTGCTGGCTATTTTAAATACACAAAGGCCATCCTATTTGGTAGAACCGCCTTTGAAAGCACAGCTTATAATGAATATATAACAAGCTATAAGGAAGCTTATCAAAAAGCACTAGATGATATTCCTTATGCCTATGATTTAGATATTGGTCATACTCACCCATGTTTTACAATCATAAATGGCGCCTATGCAAGCTTTAATTGTCAAAATCAAAAGGGATCAATTGAATTTAAATTAATCTAATAACGTATTTTAACAAGATACAAACCTGAACCCGTAATATTATATCTACGGGTTTTTTTATTAGGATGTTCTAACATATCTTTGATTTCTTCTAAACTTTTTTGACCTCTACCCAAATCAATAAGTGAGCCAACCATGATACGTACCATATTCTTTAAAAAACCATCACCAGTTACAGTAATAGTTAATAAATCTTTCTTTCTAGAAATTTTGAATTCAGTGATAGTGCGCACTTGGTCTTTTTTTACTTCATATGGTGTAGTATTAAAACTAGAAAAATCATGGGTTCCCAAAAACATTTCAGCGCCTTTTTTCATCAAATCGATATCTAATTTATAGAAACATTGATACGCAAAGCCATCTAAGAAAACATCATATTCACCAATATTGATTAAATATTTATAAGTCTTATTCTTAACATTAAAACGAGCATGAAATTTATCAGATACTTTTTTAACATCTAAAACATGAATGTCTTTATTAGTTAGAGCGTTTATTGCGCCCTTTAATTTATAAGTATCCATTTGTTTAGCGCTGTCAAAATGAAAAACTTGCCCATAAGCATGTACACCCGCATCAGTTCTAGAAGCCATGATGATTCTTATATCTTCTTTAAAAATTTTCCTTAAAGCTTGTTCAATATTGTCTTGAATACTAGGACCATTTATTTGCGATTGAAAACCTACATAATTATTGCCATTATAGGCTAGTGTTACTTTATATCTCATAAGACAAATCTTGAGGCAATTGATAAAGCTAATACGATATTAGCTAAAATAACAAAAACAATATCCTTAAAAGATATCTTTAACACATGATACCTAGTTCTTTCTTTATCAGGAATATAGCCTCTTGCCTCCATGGCATCAGCTAATTCATAAGCCCTTTGAAAAGCTACAGTGAATAGCGGAATTATTAAAGATAAAATAGCAGTTATTTTTTCCTTTAGTTTGCCCTCTTCAAAGTCCACACCACGTGACTTTTGAGAATTCATAATACGCATTGTCTCTTCAATAATAGTTGGAATAAAACGTAAAGCAATTGAAATCATCATCGCTACTTCATGATAGGGAAAATGAAATACTCTTAAAGGCGATAAAAGCGATTCAATGCCAAGTGTTAAATCTAAAGGCTTAGTAGTTGCGGTTAAAGTAGTAGTAACCATAATCATCAAAAGCAATCTAACAACAATATATAAAGTATTAAATATAGCATCACTATATATTTCAATAGAGCCAATATTAAACAATACAAAACCAGTTTTAACCGTTAGACAATTGACTATCAACAAAAATAACATCATGAAAAGTGTTGACTTAAGTGTCTTAAAAATCAAAGATGGCTTTACTTTCGCAAGTAAGACAACAATACTTATTACTATCGCTAAAAAGCCATATACTAGCCAAGAATTAGGTACAAATATCGCAATGATTATCGCAAACATTGCCACAATTTTAGTTCTAGGATCCAATTTATGAATAATAGAATCAACAGGAATATATTTACCAAATACAAGATTGTTCATTATCTAATCTCCTTTGATAAATAAGTTACTAATTGTTCAATAGTTCTTACATTACTAGGAACATTAAAACCCTTATTAATTAATCTATTTTTTAAATCTAATATTTTTGGTTCTAGTAATTTATACTTACTCATTAATTCATTATCATTAAACAAAGATAGGGTCTCACCACTATACTCAATATGGCCATTTGAAACAAGCACCACATTATCAGCATAGTTATAAACAATTTCATTATCATGAGTTACCAAAATAATGGTGATATGAGCTTGCTTATTTAGTGAAATAAATAAGTTCATCATATCTTCTGCCCCTCTTGGGTCAAGTCCTGCTGTTGGCTCATCTAGCACTAATATTTTAGGTTCGAGTGCTAAAATACCCGCAATGGCGATTCTTCTTTTTTGACCACCTGATAAATCAAATGGTGAAGAATTATATAAACTTTCATCAATCCCCACAAGTTTTAAAGCAGCCTTAGCCTTATTTTCGGCTTCATTAACTGTTGCGCCATAGTTTTTAGGACCAAAAGAAACATCTTTTAAAATAGTTTCTTCAAATAATTGGTACTCACTAAATTGAAATACTAAACCAACTTGTTTTCTTAAAGTCTTTAAACCAGTATTCTTTTTATTAGCGACAATGGTTGTATCGCATATTTCTAGACTTCCAGAAGTTGGCAAAAGTAAAGCATTAAGATGCTCTACTAAAGTAGACTTACCACTACCAGTTTTACCAATAATAGCTGTTATCTTTCCTTCTTCAATATCCAAATTTATTTTATCTAAGGCAGTATGAGCATATGGCATACCTTCGTCATAGATATAGCTTAGTTCTTTGAATTTAATCGCCATAATTCATCCACCATTTCTTCTGTTTTGTCACTTTTAAGCTTAATATGTTTCTTTTCAAGTGCTTCCTTAAACTTTAAATTAAAAGGAATATCTAAGTTTATGTTTCTTAATTCCTTAGGGTGTTTAAAGATCTCACTTGGTTTATCATGCATATAAACATTTCCTTGATTTAAAACAATACAATCACTTGATTGTAAGACCTCTTCTATATCATGAGTAATTGAAATAATTGTAAAGTCACCATCTTTATGGAGTCTATACATTATCTCTTTAATATCTTTTTTACCCTTTGGATCTAGCATTGAAGTTGCCTCATCAAAAATAATGATATTAGGATTCATTGCCAATACTCCAGCAATCGCAACTCTTTGTTTCTGACCACCAGATAAGGCTGTAGGCTCTTTATCTAAGAAATCTTCTAGGCCTACTTCCTTTGCGTATTTGTTGATAATATCATCCATATCTTCGCTTGGTACTAAATGATTCTCTAAGCCAAAGGCAATATCATCTCTTACTGTTGATCCGATAAATTGATTATCCGGATTTTGAAAAACAATGCCAACCTTTTCTCTAATGGTATAAACATTTTCTTCATTAAGTTTTAAGCCATCAATCACAATTTCACCGCTTTTTCCAACAAGTAATCCTATTAAAAGTCTAGCTAATGTTGATTTACCTGAACCATTGTGGCCAATGATTGTTACATAGTCGCCTTTTTCAATATTAAAAGATATATTATTAATCGCTTTAAAATTTTCGTTATAAGAAAAATCTAAATTTTTAACCTCTATTAAACTCATAGTCAATATTATACTCTATTTACTCTTTGATTATGTAAAACTAGCACTTTATAATCACTTAAAAAAGCTCCTCAAATTAAGAGGAACTTCACTATTTTTGAATTCTTTCTTTTAATGCGTTCAATGTTACATTATAGCTATCATCTTCAAACTCATAGTCTATGTCTTTATATTTCACATTTTCTTTTTCTAATAGTTTTAAAACAATAGCTTTCATTAAATTAGGATTTTTTACAAGTATAGGACCTATTACATGAGTACCATAGATATTTTTTATATGATAGCCTTCTGATTTATCATTAGGCAAATTAGAATCTTTAAAAACATAATCGAATAATTTAATTGATTCATCATGCTTGATGATTGAACACTTATTAATAAAGCCAACTACTTCACCAATTGAATCATTTTTTAAGATAACATCACCAGTATAGCGATTATTAGTGAATTCACTTGTAATATTTACAATATTTAAGCCATCTTCATTATTTACTTTTTTGCCAAGTAGTTCCATGGCATTTCCGGTTAAGAAAATAATCGAACCATTATCAATAGCTTCTTTAAATGATTTATATCTTTTCTTTAAATCAGCCAAAGCTAACATTTCATTTCTTTCACTTCCACTACCGATATAGATGAAATCATATTGTTTAAAATCAATATCATCACCAATGCTTTTTTTATCGATTATAGAATTGATGCCTTGGTCTAATAAATGTTTATTTAAAACAATAACATTTCCATATTCACCATAAAGATTCATTAAATCATAATATAGATGTAATATTTTCATTTTAAGACCTCTACTCTATTTAATAATTTATGTTGATCAGAAAAACAGGTTATCGCAAATATATGGCCAATAGCCTTATCTTTTAAATAATCAATGGCCCTTGGAATATCTTTTTCAATATAAACTTTATTAAAATCAATATCCGCATATAAAAATCTTTCAGCTATATCACTTGCATATCTTCCAGTAATGACAATCTTTTTAATATTAGAGCTATTTAATAATTCAAAGTCTATATCCCATAACCAAGAAGTTTCACTTGTAAAATACTTTCTTGATATCGCATCAACCATAATAAAAGCTGTCACATCTTTTTTATAATTAGTAGCTACTCTTAAAGACTGATCATAAGAAATTGAATTCTCATGTTTAGAAGTAAGTAAGGTGCCTAATTTTTCGCCAATCTTGAATTCAACGACTCTTCCATTCTTCAAGATATAGTTATTTAATGTATCAACAATAATACTAGGATCAATTTTTAATTCTCTAGCTATAGCATATGTAGCTAAAATATTATAGGCATTATAGATACTCTTTAAAGCTAAATTGATTTTATATTTATCATCTAAAATCAAATAACCATCATCTAGATTTACATCACTTATTCTATACTTTCGCTCATTTGATTTATAGCCACAAACCGTGCATTTAAAAGAGCCGATATGCCCATAATGATGATAGTCATATACCATCTTATTTTTACATTTTGGACAATAGATGCCATCATCATAAACGCTAGTGTTTTTTAAAGTTGAACCATTAAATTTATCGATGCCAAAATAAACACTTTCCTTATTTCCAAAAGCATTAACAAGTGAATCATCTGCATTTAATATAAGTTTAGAACCATCATGTATACTTTCTTTAATAATGCCATACATCCATTCAGGATGACCATTTCTAGTCATTTGGTCTCGATATAAATTAGTAATTACATAATGGGTAGGAATAAAATGCTTAAAAGTATGACGAGCATATCTTTCATCGGATTCAAGAAGGACAACATCTGTTTTAACTTCACCTTTTAAATTACAATTATCTAATATAAAAGTAGTAACACCTTCAATTTGATTAGACCCTTCAGCGTTATAAACAACAGATAAGCCACTTTTCTCAAGTACTTCTTTAATCATTTCCACGGTACTAGTCTTACCATTAGAACCAGTTACCGCAATAACATACTTAGGAAATTTAACCTTATCTAAAATATTAGGATCAATCTTTAAAGCGATTTGTCCTGGCAAACTTGAGCCCTTACCAACAAGTTTCCCGACAACCCTTATGATTTTACATACAATAATCGCAAATACTTTTTTCATAAAACTTAAGACAATTTACTACCATTAGGTAACTTAGAACTAATAACTTCAAGGCTTTCATCATTAGAACCACAAACTATCATACCTTCTGATTCAACGCCTCTAATTTTTACAGGCTTTAAGTTTGTGACAACAATAACCTTTTTACCAACGAAGTCTTTTGGATCAACAAATTTAGCGATACCAGAAACAATTTGTCTTACTTCATTATTGCCAATATCAATCTTAGAAACTAATAGATTATCAGCCTTTTCATGTTTCTTAGATTCTAGTACTTCACCAACTACCATTTCAACCTTAGCGAAATCATCAATAGTAATTTCAGGTAAGTGTTTTATTTCATTTTCTTTTTCTAAAGCTTCAAGTTTTTCCTTTAGTTCATTTTCATCGATTCTAGCGAATAATATTTCTGGTTTATCAATTACTTTATAGCTTTCAACATGACCTATAAAATCATTTTCAAAAGAAGCATCACTTATATTTAATTGTTCATAAATCTTCTTACTAGTTGAAGGAATGAAAGCTTCAAGTTCTATAGCACATAATCTAATACCTTCAAGAATTAGATATAAGACATCATTTAGACGACTTTTATCTTCAAGCTTAGCAAGCTTCCAAGGCTCAGTTTCATCGATATATTTATTTAAACGATTCAACCTTAAGAAAATATCTTCCAAAGCACCTGGTGCATTTAAAGCCTCTATTTTCTCATCAACATCCTTATCCATTGAATTTAAGAAAGCAATTACTTCCTTATCTAAGTCAGTATAATTGTTAGCTTTTAAAACACTACCCCCGAAGTACTTATTAGCCATTGAAACAGTTCTATTTACAAGGTTACCCAAAACATTACATAAGTCGCTATTTCTTCTTTCAACCATCAAAATTTCTGAGAAATTGCCATCAGAACCAAATGGTACTTCACTCAATAAGAAATAACGAATTGTATCAACGCCATAGTCATCGATAAATAGACGTGGATCTTTAAAATTTCCCTTAGATTTACTAATCTTATCCCCGCCCATTGTAAGCCAACCATGACCATATACTTTTTTAGGTAAAGGAAGTCCTAGGGCAATTAACATAATTGGCCAAATAATTGTATGGAATCTAAAGATTTCCTTACCAACTAAATGTAAATCAGCAGGCCAGAACTTATTAAATAAAGTTTCATCATCACTCTTATAACCCAAGGCACTAATATAGTTAGTTAAGGCATCAATCCAAACATAGACTGTTTGTTCATTGTCGAATGTTACCGGAATTCCCCACTTAACAGAAGATCTAGAAACACATAAGTCCTTAAGACCAGGTTTTAAGAAATTGTTATACATTTCGTTATATCTTGTAACTGGTTGCATTAAATCTTTATGACCAGCTAAATAATCTTCTAGTTGTTTTTGGTATTTAGAAAGTTTTAAGAAATAAGCGTTTTCCTTAGTTAATTTAACCTCTCTTCCACAATCTGGACACTTACCATCCTTAAGTTGAGATTCAGTCCAGAAAGATTCACAAGGTGTACAATACCATCCTTCATATGCACCTTTATAGATATCACCTTGATCATATAATTGCTTAAACACTTTTTGAACACATTCAACATGTTCAGGATCGGTAGTTCTGATAAATTTATCATAAGAAATATCAAGAGACTTCCATAAGTCCTTCGCATTATCAATAATTGGATCTACAAATTCCTTAGGTGTACAACCCTTTTTCTTAGCTCTTTCTTCAATCTTTTGACCATGTTCATCAGAACCGGTTAAGAAAAAGACATCATAGCCCTTTAATCTTTTATAACGTGCTAAGGCATCAGCGATTACTGTTGTGTAACAATGTCCGATGTGGAAGTTATCACTAGGATAATAAATTGGTGTAGTAATATAATATGTTTTCTTTTCCATAAAGTCCTCCTAAAAATAAAAAAGGCAGCACAAGGGCGAATTATCGCGGTACCACCTTACTTTCTTACTTAAGCTTTTAACGCAAGCGACGTTTAATCCTACATATCGAATTAAAAGTTTGAGGTCCATGTTCACTGTCTTTAAATACTTATTTCCACCCTTATAAGCTCTCTATAATTTAATTAACAGTTACTCTACCTGTCATAACCTCTTCAATTATACACTAAATCATCAAAAACATTTTAGTTATACCAAATACAACATCAACAAATATGGTCATAATAACAACTTCCAATATCAGTGATAAATATTCATCCATTAATTCTTTCATCTTGCGTATCCCTTCAATTGGCCATCAAACTTTGTATCAAATAAAGGAAGATTAATCTTATAGTGTAAAGTTATCAAGAAATCTCTTCTAGTCTTAACAGCGTTTAATTCTTGGCAAGTAAATGACCAGCCATTTAATTCCTCTGTATTTAATAAATCATTTAAATCATAGGTATAGTAAGAAGACTCAAACTTTTCGATGGCAGCACTATGAATTAATCTAGCATTTAACATTTGGCTACCAATCGAAATAATACTTGTAAAAACAAATACTAATATCATGGTGATAATCATTGTTGTCATATACTCAAACATGTTCTTCACTACTACTTATTACCTCTCTTTCTTGAACAATAATTAATTTAGCCTTTATAGCCTTTGACTCACCATTGTAGTTTAAGATATAGGTTATTTCATTAGTTCCAGGCTTACTTAAATCAATTCCTTCTAAATTAAGTGGCCTTATATAATCTTTGATATCTTCATCATTTGAATTAAAAGCTTCTACTCTATCTTCATATTTGACTTCTTGGCCAACATTAATCAAAATATCTTTAGCACTAAATGATTTTATTGTGACATTACTAATTTCACTATTTATATATGGTGGCTTTACTTCCTCTTTGATTATTTTTATATTTATGCCCATTAACTCGCTTAAGAATATACCTATAAATATCGAACAGATACCAATAGAAATAAGCGCTTGTAAAAGGGCATCAGCATATTCATTAAATAAAGTCCTCATACTACATTAGTCTTGTTAGCCACAGCCTTAAAATATTCACAAAGCTTGTATTAGATTTAAATAGTGCATCAATAAAAATATTTATAGTATATATGCAACATATTGCCGACAACATGCTTAAGCCAAATTCACTAAACAGTTTTCTCATTAATCACTCCTATATCTTCTATATGCTTCATTTAATACATAAGCATAATCACTTTCTTTCCAAATAGAACCATCTGCTAAAGTATCTTTAAATTCTTCATCTATATAACGTGAATATATTTTTAAATCGCTACTATAATCCTCAATATCTTGACCATAGTCCAAGATATAATACCTTCTTTTTAGTTCAGCCTTAACATTTTCAGAATTATAGACATAGAAAGTTATATAAACAGATCCTGGAGAAGATATATCTAAATAACTTGGATTGTTTGTAGTGTAGCCATTTTGTTCATAAATAATCTTTGATACTTTTATATCCTTACTAATATCACCATCTACTTCATCAAGTGCTTTACCATTAACTCTTTTAACTAAGTCGTCAATAGATATTGGCGTATCATCTCTGTCAAAGTAGGTGTAGCCAATATAGAGAGTTGGTGGCTTTCTTTTATATCTTGCGGTTAAAGTAATGTTACGATAAGTTCCCTTATTTATCTTGGTCACTAAATTGCCACTTTCATCATAGAAGCCTAAAAATTCATAACCTTTTTTATAAGCTGATGGAATATCAACTTCATCATTTACCGTATAGGTATAAGTAGGTGTACCAACAAATTCTCCACCATTTAAGTTATAGTTAATCTTATAAGTTATCGGATGACTATAGACATCTCTTTGGGTAGGAATCTCTGGATTTTCGCCATATTTTCGCTCATATGGATAACTAAAGCGCCAATTAGTTCCTTGACCCCATTTAGTAACATAGGAATAAACTTTTGATCTAGTTGTAACCCAGGTTCCTACAATCACTGTTCTATTTCTTCCACTACCTTCATTACTTGACATCTTAAGTTCCATATAGCTACATGTCGTATTAATTGCAGGAGACCAATTGACAAGCACATCATGTTTACCTGTCGTGGCGATTTGCCTACCATCACAATATAACTGTAAAGGTGGTGCTTCATAGTTATCATCATAGTCGCTTCGATATGTATCAACATCTAGATATGCAAATACTACATTAGCCTTGTAGCCAAAATTCCATGTATATAAAGATTTAGAGCCTACATCATGCCATAATTTGCCAGAACCACCATAGGCATAATATTTAGTATCACCATTGCCTACTTTATAATCACTAGTAAAGCTACTAGGGTTATCGGTTGACCAAGCAGACCATTCAATAGGTAATCTTTTACCATATTGAACAGCGCTAACTTCTCCTGGTAATCCAGTTTGGATAGGACTCCATTCACTATATCCAGGTTTAACATCTTCGCCACTTACTTTTGTAGGTATAAAAATAAGCAAAGAAACCAACACAACAATCTTTATTAGTTTAGACATCGTTAATCACCACATCTATCACATTTATTAATTTCTTATTAATTATTTTTTCATTTCCTAAAAAGTTTTTATATTTATAGCTTATATTTACATACAACAATCCTTTATAAGGATCAGCTAAGCCATCTATATCGCATATCCCATCACTGCTGATTAAGGGCTTAAGATTTTCTTCAAATACTTTTAAATAAGCGCCACTATCTTTTATATCTTGCCGTCTGTTATTTGTTCCATAATAGATATCTTCAATATTTTCTAACATGATAATTTGGGTATTGGCCATGGCAATATGACTTGCCTTATCTACCTCATCTATCCTATTATTTAAATCAAGTAAGTGCATCAGCATTAAGGAAATACATGCGCCAATACAGGTAAGAGCTATTGTTCTTATTACTATTTTCATACGTTAATACTGCTCCCAATAATTGACATCATATAGGTAAACATCGCAAACATTGAAATCAACATTTCGATTGAGAAAAAGGCAATCGGTAAATATCCTAGAGCTTCTATTGCTCCTATTGAATCTTCGTTTTTAAGCCTTTCAGCCTTATCTAACATTTCTTGGTTGCGGTCAATCAAATTAGAAACACGATTTTTAACATCTTCTTTGCCAACACTAGATATCGCATATAAAACCTTTAGACTAGATCTTGCATCTTCTAAATCAAATTCACTCAAGAATTCATTATAGGGCTTAATAGAAGTTGGATCTTTTTTAGACTCATCAAGAAACTTTCTGACCTCAGTTCTTAATGGATAAGAAGCCATATTTTGTGAATACTCTATCGCATTTAAGACTGTTAGATTATTTAAAGTAAGCGATATTTCCCTTAACCATATCGGAAATTCAATAGTTAAAGCCTTAGTTAGTCGCTTATAGGCCTTGTTGTATCTGATTGATTTATTCATTAGAATAAATACCGCAAGAATTAACGGTAATAAAGCTAATTTACTATTTAAGAAAATAAACAAATAGGCACTTGTTGCCATACATATAATAGCCATGATTACATCTGCAACCTTTATTTTTTTCTTACCATTTTTAAAATATAAATAATCATTTTTAATTCTTTCATCTTTACTAATGTCCATATCCGAAATTAACCATTCGCCATTTAGTTTAGTTAAGACAATAGTCATGGTGATAAGAATTGAAATAATAAATGTCAGTGTTGAAACTTGATATATAGCGGATTTTGTAAAGCCAATAAAGTATTCATTTGAAACATATAAATAGACAAATATGCAATTCATAAGTAAGGTAGCTATGCATAATAGTAATAATTTAATACGTCTATTTTTAAGTTCTTTTTGAAACAAATAAACTCTTTTTAACCACTTCTCAATATCATCATACATATTGGTACATACATCGATAAATGATACGGAGTTTTGAGCCTCAACACTAAGCATTATTTTATGTACTGATTTAACTCTTGAATTTGGAAATTCTTCTTCAATTATTTTTAAAGCGTTTTTAAAAATATCTGGATCATCATTTGTCTTATCAAGATATCTTATCGCCTTGCCAATAGCCTTTTTCATATCGCCACTAGTTAGCGTAAATAATTCACCAAGGGTAAAACGAATCTTAGTTTTTTGGGTAAAAATCGGAATAACATTACTAAGATAGTCACTTAGCATTTCAAATCTTTTAACACTATAGCTTTGATAAAACCAGGCATGGATTAAAAAAGGGATGAGAATTAAAGTTACTACAATCAAAATTAGAATATTACTTAAATCAAGTCTTGATAAATAGGCAATGGTATAGATAACCGCTAATATAACTATCGCCTCTATCACAAAGTCCTTGGTTGAATATTTGAACCCATATTTATTTATTTTGGTTTTTAAATTTTTGATACTGTAGTTATTTATGATTTTTTTCATTTATCCTCACCCTTTAAAAACTTCACATAATTTTCTAAAAAATCCCTTTCATTATTTTGATAAAACTTCTTATAGACTCTTTCAGGTAACATTGTCTTTAAAGGCTGGCCATCTCTAACAATATTCTTGATGATATTTTTCTTGCCATTACGATCAAAGAAACAAATTTGATCAATATTCCTTTTAACACCATCTGGTGTAAAAGACGCCTTCACTTTAATAGCGTAGTCAAAGAAAGTATAAATATCATTTTCAAGACCTGCTCTAAAATTATCACCAGCCATATTGAGTATACGGTCAGGAATTTCCCAAACATTTTCTGCATGTATTGAAGTAAGTGCCACACAACCTGAACTTGCACCTTCCATAATTCTAAGTATTTCTCTTCCTCTACTTTCAGAGATGATTAACCATTTAGTATTTAATCTTAGTGCATCTCTTATAGCTTGTTCATTATCATATTCATCACTAGTTTTTAAAGAATAAATATCCTTATTTGGATAAAGTGTTTTAAGCTTCATCTCTAAAGTATCTTCTACTGTGACAATAGGATCGCTATCAGGAATAAAGTAGCATAAATACTTTTCTAGTTCGGTTTTACCAGCACCAACATCACCTGTAATTACACCAGATAATCTCGCTCGCATTAAACAAGGTAACAATTTTACGATGAAATCATTGGCATAACCATTTTCTACTAAGTCTTGTTTTAATAGTCTTGCGCAACTTGGAGTTTTACGGATGGCTAAACAGATATTATCATCACCAGAAACGCTATTGTGCATAGCTTGAATTCTAAGTTCTTTGGTTTCTGCCTTTAAAGAAGGTTTAGACATATTAAAGTTTTCATTGACTGAATTAGCAATCAAATTAGTAAAAATCCTTAGCCAATCCTTATTCAACTTTAAATCACTTGGATATCTACCCTTATTTAAATCAGTAACCCAAAGAGTATCACCATTCCATTTTAAATCCGTTACGCTATCACTTATTATATAGGGCCATAAATCCTTAAATAGGCCCTCATTTACCTCTAAAGCCATCC
>CAVGFC010000050.1:0-28791 GCA_963628775.1 Acutalibacteraceae bacterium | reverse complement strand
CAATTGTCCAAGATAAACTTGTAACTTCACTTGGTTTTATTTCTAGTACCACTTCACCGTTTGTTTTAATGTCTTCTTTCTTTTGTTCAGTATTTGAAACAATCACCGTGGCAATACATACAACCACTAGTATTGAAAGTAAGATATATATTTTCTTTTTCTTAGGCATGTTTTCTTCTCCTATCAATTACGGTAGCGATTCCATATAGCACAAAGGCAGCTGGAATGATTCCAATCATCCATGTTTTAAGCATTGTAGAAGCAGAATCCGAAATGGTTAAGTAATTATAATTTAAGCTCTTACTGCTTATAGAAATACTATCTTCTTGACCAATTAGTTCCGATAAGGCGTTAATAGCGAGATTTAGATTTGCGCCAGATGAATATGAATTATATACATCTTCTAAGAAGTAACTAGAGGCAAACCAAATTAGTTCGCCATCATTACTTGTGTTAGCTTTTACAGCCAATGAGAATGGGCCATCTATGTCTTCATCTTCTTTTTCATATGTTGTTAGGTTATAGCCAGCAACTTTAGAAAATGAATAAGCAGATGAATCAAGTAAAGAAGTGACATCACCTGTAATATTTAAGCCTTGAGCTAATGGGAATATAACATAATAGTTTTCATTAATAAGTGGTGTTGTGATATCGCTTGTTTGAAGCGTTGGCAGCAACATATAAGGTTGTGAGAATGTATAGTAGTTTCTATCACTTTCAATAACTATGCCTTCAACACTTTCCACACCATAACTTTCTAATATGCTATATAGATTTGTAAGTGTTCCTTCTTGTACAGGACCTGCTGATACAAATAACTTACCACCATTATTTAGATAGTTTTTAAGCATTGTAGCTTCTTCATCTGATATATCAGAGCTTGGTGCATATAATATTAGAGCATCACAATCTTTTGGCACTTCATCAATATTCAACAAAGACAAAGACTCAGTTTCAATGTTCATCTTGGAAATTTGTTTAGAAAATTCACTTGGTAATTCGCTTTCGCCGTGTCCTTTAAGATAATACACTTTAGGGTTATCATCACTAGATACATAAGAAATAGCTGAGGTAAGTGCGCCTTCGCCATCAAATGAATAAGTATAAGAATAAGTAGAATAATCAACATCAGTTAGGTAGATATCACTATAGGCAATATATCTATACTTATCATTGCATTCAACAATTAAACTGTTGTTGGCTACATCTTCACTTGTATAAGATGATGTAAAAGTTGGATAAGTATCAGGGTTTTTCTTTACCACATTAATATGGCTTGATAAACTTTCATATTTATTTAGTAAGTTTTCAATAACGCTGTCTTCTTCATCAGCTTGTACTATCCAATAAATAGTTACATCTTTTTCTAGATTATTGACGACAACTTTAGTAGCACTAGTGATGGAATATAGTCTAGAAGAACTTATATCGTAATTTGTCATTGTGCTAGGAAGTTTTGAAAATAAAACATTAATCGCAACTAGAATCGCCAATACAATGACGCTAATTGTGATTGTATATGATCCGCCTTTTAATGCGATTTTAGAATTTTGTTTATTAAACATTAGTTGTACCTCCTTTTTTCAAGAGATTGTACTGTTAAGAAATTTCCGAAAATAATTATCGATAAATAAAAGATAATATCCGATAAGTCAAAGACACCATTTACGAATGTCTTAAACCTATTAAACAAAGATAGTTCTTTCATAATGTTTGGTAATAAATTAGTAAAAGTACTATTAAAGAAAATATAAGAAATTATTATTAAGATGATTAATATCGCACCTGTAATACAAGCGATAATATCATTTTTAGTAAGTTGTTTTACAACTAATGCCAAGGCAAGTGATACCACAAGTAAGGCAATTAGGGCACCGGTAGTTGTACTAGATACTTGTTCAGATAAGGTAACACTATAGTAGTTAAACAAGAATATAACAATAGAAACACCTGCTGCAAAGCCTTGGTTATCGGTTGTTGATGAGATAAACATGCCTATCGCAATTAAGGCGGCACCCATCATAAAGAAGGCAAATAAAGACCCATACGATGTAGGCAAATAGACATCACCATATTTAGAGAATATATATGGATATATCGCAATAACAAGCAATGGTAATAAATACATTAAAGTTAAAGATAGATATTTTCCAAGTACTATTTCATATGTTTTTAGCGGTAAAGAATATAACAATTGATCGGTTTTTTGTTTTCTTTCTTCAGCAAATACTTTCATAGTAAGTAATGGTATAAACACAACTAGTCCGATACTTACAAAGTTTAGTACATATTCAAAGTTGGCAACGGATGCTTGTATGTTATATAACATTGCCCCAACACCTACAAACAAAAGTAGGGCTGCGGAGAATAAATAGACAGTTAAAGAATTAAAGGCACTTCTTAGTTCATGTTTAAATATCGCTATCATTTTCTTGTGTCTCACTTTCTTCATTGGTCTCGGTCAATTCTAAGAAAACATCTTCTAGATTTGCCTTATTTGTATGCATCTCAAATACCGCGATATCTTTTTTGGCAAGGCTCATCGTGATGTTTCCGCATATTTGTTTAGAATCAATTTCTTGATTTGTTTCTACTTCAATCTTGCACGCATCATTTTCTTGTTTGATTGAATATTTTTTGATGCCAGCTATACCATCAAGAATTTCTTTGATTTGTTCATCGCTCGCTTTTACTTCAAAGACAATAGAGCTTGAACTTAACATCAATTTTTCTAGGTTTTCTGGTGTGTCAAAGGCCACTAATTTGCCTTTTGAAATAATTAATACTTTTTCACATATCGCTTGTACTTCAGATAAGATATGTGAGCTTAAAATAACGGTATGTTCCTTTCCTAGGCTCTTAATTAATTCTCTTATTTCAATAATTTGAATTGGGTCTAGGCCAACAGTTGGTTCATCTAAAATAATGATTTCTGGATTTCCTAATAGGGCTTGGGCTATACCAACACGCTGTTTGTAGCCTTTAGATAGTTTATTAATTATTCTATCTTTAACATCATCTAATCCTACTTTATTTATTACTTCGCTAATTTGTTTTTTTAGGTCTGTTCCTTTTACACCTTTTGCCTCACCAACAAAGTTTAAGTATTCAACTACTGTTTCATTTAAATAAAGTGGTGGTTGTTCTGGCAAATAGCCAATTAATCGTTTTGCGTTTTCTGCTTCTTCTAAAATATCATGGCCACCTATTTTAACTGTGCCTACATTCAATGAAAGACAACCTGTCAAAATATTCATGGTTGTTGATTTTCCTGCACCATTTGGTCCAAGTAAGCCATATACATGTCCATCTTCGATTTTAAAAGATAAATCATTTACAGCTAGAAAATCGCCATAGTATTTGGTCAAATGTTCTACTTCAATCATTTAATACCTCCCTTGTATTTCTTAATGATTCTAGTAAAACAACTTGAAATGAACTTGAAAAAACTATAGTTTGATTATAAATTTCAGTTTATCTTCACATTGATTAACAGATATAGTCCCATTTAGTTTATCTATTGCCACTTTTACAATAGATAGGCCAACGCCATTACCACTTATAGAATTAGAGTGCGATGTATCGCCACGGTAAAATCTTTCAAATAATCTATCAAGATTTTCTATTCTTTCTTTATAGGTGTTTTCAACTATTATTTCTATCTTTTTATTTATACTTGTTGCTAATAACTTAATTGTTCCGTTTTCATCTGTATATTTAATGGCATTATCAAGTAATAGTGATATACATTGCCTAAGCATATTTTTATCACCTATATATACTAAATTATCTTTGATATCTTGTGTAAATTTGATATTTTTGGCTTTAGCTAACGCTATAAAGGGTTCACTGACTTCCCAAAGCATATCACTAACTACAAACTCTTCTTTCTTAAGAAAAGGTTTATCTTCTTCAAGACCTGATAGAGTTACAAGATTGTTTATGAGTTTTGAGAGTTTATTAGCTTGATTTTGGATATTGTTTATCCATTCATTATCTTTATATTCTATGCTTAGCACATCAGCACTTGTGGAAATTGAGGTGAGTGGTGTCTTTAATTCATGAGAGGCATTAGTGATGAATTGTTTTTGAGCTTCCATGTTTTTGGCATATGGAGCTATGGCGTATTTCGAGAAAAAGCTTACTAGTAAAAAGACTACTAATAATGATATTAACGAAATGATTATGGTGATTATTAATAGGGTTTTCATCATTTGAATTTCTCTTTCTGAGTTTAGAAAAAGAATCGTTGTCTTATTATCTTCAATTACCTTTAAGTAGCGATAGCCATTATAATATCCTTTATTGTTTATTTGACTTTTAATTTTATCTCCATATTCAAGTGCTTCATCATCAGATAAGGAAGCTATATAGTCTTGATAGATATTTATATCTTCATTTGTATATTCAACAGAAAAAAATCTTATCATATACGGTACTTCATTGGAGTATCTATCTATTGTTTCTAGCGGTGGCACCCTATCTTCTGGTATACCTTCTTCTTGCGCTTCATAAAGTCTTTGGAGTATTTGATCTTGACCATTTGTGGTTGATAGAAAATTCCAAATATTGACAAAGCAGCTCAACGAAAAAATGACTGCAAAAAAGGCAATCATCGCAAACAATATAAAACGATTGCGCATCTTTTTTAGCATGTCTTTTCCTCTAGTGCATAACCTGCTCCACGTATCGTTTTAATTTCAAGGTTTGAATTTATTTGTTTAAGTTTTCTTCTTAAAAAACCAATATAGGTCCAAACAACATCAATATCAGCATCACTGTTAATATCCCATACTTTTTCCATTAATAGTTCACTAGAAAAAACTCTTTTGGGATTTTTTAAGAATAGTTCTAATAATTGAAATTCTTTATTGTTTAATTTAGTTTCATCTAATTCGGTTTTTAAGATGTAGGTATTTAGATCAAGCGTGGTATTGCCGATTGAAATGCTTGAACTTGTATAGTCTTTATTTCTTCTTGTGAGGGCTTTAACACGTGCTAAGAATTCGCTTGTGGCAAAGGGCTTAGTTAGATAATCATCAGCTCCTAAATCTAGTCCATATACAATATCATTTATTTCACTTTTGGCGGTTAATAACATAACCGCTGTTTTATTGTCGTTATTTCTTATTGTCTGAAGGACTTCAATGCCACTTTTCTTAGGCATCATAATATCTAGGACAATTACATCATAACTTGTTTTTTCAATGTAGCTTAATGCACTTAGGCCATCGTAAACAGAGTCTACTGTATATTTATTTTTTTCTAGCAAAAGTTTTAAGGCTTTGTTTATGTTAACTTCATCTTCACCAATTAGTATTCTCATAAAGTTATTATGGCACTTGAGGATAATATCGAAACTGAAATTAAACTGATATTTTATAGCTTATAAGCCAATGTTTCACACTTAAATAATTACTTCATGAGTTATTTCATGTTGAGATACAAATGGTTTTTTGTTTAAGTACATATTTAAAAATGCATGATTTCTGTATATTTAACAGTTATCATGCATTCTTTTAACTCTAAAGTTCTAATTAAGAATCACTATATCTTTATAATTAATATAATTTTGCACCAGCAGGGATATGATTATCAACCATCAATAGGTGTAACTTTTCATTTCCTTCTTCGTGGTGTACAGCACTTATTAACATGCCACATGAATCAATACCCATCATAGCACGTGGTGGAAGGTTTACAATCGCGATACATGTCTTGCCTACAAGTTCTTCAGGTTCATAGTATTCATGAATACCTGATAAGATGATTCTATCTTCACTTGTTCCATCATCTAGAGTAAACTTTAATAGTTTTTTACTTTTTTCAACAGCTTCACACTTTTTAACTTTTACAGCTCTAAAGTCTGATTTAGAGAATGTTTCAAAATCTACAAAGTCTTTGAATAATGGCTCTATTTCTACTTTTGAGAAGTCTATTGTTTCTTCTTTTTCTTCGCTGACAGCTAATTTTTTACGGTTGTCGCCTCTTTCCTTCATTGTTGGGAATAGAATTACATCTCTGATTGATTCAGATTCAGAGAATAGCATTACCATTCTATCAACGCCATAGCCTATACCACCTGCAGGAGGCATACCATATTCAAGGGCTTCAATAAAGTCCATATCGATATCATTAGCTTCATCATCACCAAGTTCTTTGGCTTTTAATTGGTCCTCAAAACGTTGTAGTTGATCAATTGGGTCGTTTAATTCAGTATAGGCATTTGCGCATTCATGTCCTGAAATAAATAATTCGAATCTATCAACAAATCTAGGATCTTCTTCATTAGCTCTTGTTAGTGGTGATATTTCAATTGGATGTCCATATAAGAATGTAGGTTCAATTAATGTTTCTTCTACATATTTTTCAAAGAACGCATTGATGATATGGCCAATAGTAAAGTGTTTTTCTACTTCAATATCATGTTCCTTAGCTAGCTTGCAGGCATCTTCAAAAGACATTTGTTGTTTAAAATCAATACCTGTTTTTTCTTTGATGGCATCGGTCATTGAGATACGTTTCCAATCTCCATCTAAGCTAATTTCATGGCCTAAATAGTTAAATGTACGCTTATGACAAACATTATCAGCGATGTATTTATACATGCTTTCAGTAAGTTCCATCATGCCTTCTAGGTTAGAATAGGCTTCATAGATTTCCATTAGTGTAAATTCAGGATTATGTTGAGGGTCCATACCTTCATTTCTAAATGTACGACCAATTTCATAAACTTTTTCCATGCCACCTACTAGTAATCTCTTTAGATTAAGTTCTAGGGCAATTCTTAAGTACATGTCTAGATTTTGTGAATTATGGTGAGTGACAAATGGTCTAGCGCTTGCGCCTGTAAGAAGCGTGGTTAAGACTGGCGTTTCAACTTCAATAAATTCTCTGCTTCCTAAGAAAGATCTAATTGCGTTTAAAATTTGTGGGCGCATTAAAGCTACTTTCTTACTATCTTCGTTCATAATAAGGTCTAGGTATCTTCTTCTATATCTTTCTTCAACATCTGTTAAGCCATGGAACTTCTCAGGGAATGGGTTTAATGCCTTAGTTAAATGTGTATATTCTAAAACATAAACCGAAAGTTCACCATTAGGATTTTGTTCAGTTGGGTTGGTACGATATATGTCGCCTTTTACACCGATTATGTCACCAACATCACTAGCTTTTACAAGTTCATATGCTTCTTCACCTAAATCATTTTTGTTAATAACAAGTTGGATATGACCATATCTATCTTGAATATGCATAAAGCACATTTTACCCATTCTTCTTTTAGACATGATTCTTCCAGCAATTGAGACATTTACTTTTTTGTTTTCTAATTCTTCTTTGCTGAATGAAGAATATTCTTCTTTTATGCTTTTACTATTTGCGGTTCTAGTGTAGGCGTTTCCAAAGGGATTGATGCCTTTTTCTTTTAAATCATCTAGCTTTTTTCTTCTAGCTAATTGTTGGTCATTAAATTTTCTTTCCATAAGTGTCCTCCTTAAAAATAAAAAAGGTAGCACAAGGGCGCATATGCGCGGTACCACCTTAGTTTGTTACTTTATACTTTTAACGCAAGTCTACGATTCGCTCCAAGTCCTTATTCATCTATCGCTTCTATGTCTTTACACCAAGCAGACACTCTCTTTAAAAAGTTAAATAGACTACTCTTCTTTTCATCACGATTACTAAGTTATTCTAGCACAATTAAATAGCTTTTAGAATAGGGCCTTTTAAAGGGTGGGGAACATATAGTTCTTCTATATAAGCTATTTCTTCACTAGTTAGTGAAACATTCATTGCTGCTAGCGCATCGTCAATATACTTTGTCTTGCTAGCACCAACAATTGGAGCTGTTATACCCTTTGTGTATAGCCACGCTAGCGCTACTTCTGATAACTTGATTCCTTTTTTATCAGCTATTTCACCAGCTCTTTCAACAATAAGTTTGTCGCTTTCTTCAAAGGCTCCATATCTTCTTTTAGCAACATCATCACTTTGACTTCTGATAGAGTCACTGTCCCAGGTTTTTCTTGCTAAATGTCCTGCTGCCAATGGCGAATAAGGAATAAGTGAAACGTTTTCTTCAATGCATAGAGGAATCATTTCTCTTTCTTCTTCTCTATATAAAAGGTTGTAATGATTTTCCATCATTTCAAAACGTGCATATCCTTTTTCTTTAGCTAGGTTTTGATATTTCAAGAATTGATAAGCCAAGATGCTGCTAGATCCAAGTGCTCTAACTTTTCCTTGTTTTACTAGATTGTTTAGTGCGTCCATTGTTTCTTCAATTGGTACATTATAGTCAAATCTATGAATTAGATATAGGTCTAAATAGTCAGTGTTAAGTCTGCTTAATGTGCCATCTATTTCTTTATTGATAGCTTGTTTTGATAAACCACCTTCATTGAAGAAAACTTTTGATGCGATAACAACTTTGTCTCTATTTATTCCAAGTTCTTTGATACTTCTTCCAAGATATTCTTCACTTGTACCATTGGAATATTGGTTAGCTGTGTCAAAGAAATTGATACCTTTATCAATAGCGTAGCCAATGATGTTTTTGGTTTCTTGAAAACTAATTGCCCATTTGTACATGCTGTCATCGCCAAAGCCCATGCAGCCAAGGCAGAGTTTTGATACTTCTATATTAGTGTTACCTATTTTTTCATATTTCATTTCATGTACCTATCTAGATATGAATCAACATAAGCATTACGTTTTACTTTTGGATTGTCATAAACTTTTCCTCTTGCGATTACCATATCTACCTTTCTTAGGTTGTTTAAGTCATCTAATGGGTTTTTACTTGTAACAATTAAATCAGCACATTTGCCTTCTTCAATTGATCCTGTGATATTATCTATTTTTGCAAGCTTTGCGTTGTTTAGTGTTGCCGAATATAGAGCGAATCGATTGCTTACACCAACATATTTATGGAAATAAACAAGTTCTCTATAAAAGTCATATTGAGAAATCCAAGGGCAGCCAACATCGTTGCCAAGTCCTACTGGTATATTGTTTTCTAAGGCTTTTTTGCTTCCTTCGATAAAGCCGTTTAGTACGACCTTACCGTTGTATTGTTCAACTTCGCTAGTGTGTGCTACTTCTCTATCAAATAGAGCATATGGAATTCCTGGGGAAATCGTGCAAATCAGGAATGCATTATGTTTCTTAAATAGCTTGATACATTCATCATCTAAAACAGCACCATGTTCAATTGAATCAACACCGTTTTCTAGCGCGACTTTTACACCTTCTGGGCTTTCGACGTGAGCTGATACAATAAAGCCTAATTCATGTGCTTTATCGCAACATGCCTTAACCATTTCTGGTTTCATCTTCAATTGTCCTGGCACCCCTTTTTCTTTGGCGTCCATAACACCACCCGTAATCATTAATTTAATTAGGTCAACATTTTGTTGTTTTAGTTTATCAATTTGTTTTAGTGCATCATCGATATTATCAAAGGCAACAGCGACCGATCCAGCCATGTGGCCACCTTTAACCGTTATTCCTTCGTTGCTTGCAAGAATTCTTGGTCCATCAAGTTTGCCTTCTAAGATTTTATCTCTGGTTTTTGTATCTAGGTCTTTTAGTCCACCAACAGTTCTGATTGTTGTTACACCAGACATTAATTCAATTTGTGCATAGGTTTCAACAAGCTTTCTTGCGGCATAGCGTCCTATCGCTGTTGCGAAGACTTGTTTAACTAGTTTTTCGTTGTCTCTTTGTTTCTTTTGGGGTTTGCCATTGCCTGCTAAGTGAACGTGCATGTTAATTAGTCCAGGCATTATATATTTGCCTTTTAAATCGATTATTTCATATTCTTTAGGGTCAAAATCTTTATCTACGATTTTTTCAATCTTTTCACCATTTACTAATATGGTTCCTTCTTTAGCTTCCATGTCTTCGGTTCCATCTAAAATGATTCCATTTATTAATGCGTACTTTTTCATACCTCTACCTCTTGTTAATCATTATATCAACCTTTAAGCATGAGGCTTTATTTTAATTAAAACTTATTCCATTAGTCATAAGAACCCTGGACCCTCCTTGGTTATAAATCCGATAGGTACGGGATTAGTATAAGGCAGTGTGTTGCCGCCTTCACCAACATAAAAGAAACAGGACAAGGAGACGGACGCTTTATAACTTTGGTGCTATTCGGGCAATTTTTTAAAAAAGTGCTTGTCATTGAAAAAAAGCTGTGCTAATATAAGTAAGCAAATGCAAGTGCCCGAATAGCTCAGTCGGTAGAGCGTCCGGCTGTTAACCGGCAGGTCACAGGTTCGAGTCCTGTTTCGGGCGCCATTTGTTTTATATGGTAGGTTGGTGAAGCGGCTTAACACACTGCCCTTTCACGGCAGCACTCACGGGTTCGAATCCCGTACCTATCACCATATTTTGATTCCTTAGCTCAGCTGGTAGAGCATCTGACTCTTAATCAGAGGGTCCAGGGTTCGAATCCCTGAGGAATCACCATTATTGAATATTGCACTTCTAACGAAGTGTTTTTTTATTGTTTTAGCAATATTTTTTAAATTTTTTTCAATTTAGGGTAGGAATTTTTGATTTTCATGTCTATAAAGAAGTGAAAGGATAAAATTTAGATGTATAGAACTTACAAATTTCGATTAAAGCCAAATAAGCAACAAACCCTGAATTTGAATAAAATGTTGGATTATATTCAAACTATTCATGATTTATATAATGAACATTCTTACAATGTTTCAGACATGGATAAACTTGAAATATTAGGCTACTTCATTAAGCTTAAACCTGAATTAGCAAACGCTGATAGATCTGCTCTTTTATTAGAGATAGCGGACCTGCATAGTGCGCGCAATGTTAATAAAACTAAAAAGAAGATCTATCAATATTCAACAAATTATTTTAAGTCAGCCACTAATGATATAACACCAATAGATAAGAAATTTATTTATCTACCTTCAATTGGCTTTGTCGGATATTATAATGGCGAGTATTCCAACAATATTAGAACTGTCTATAAGTTTACTGTTTATAAAACGATTGATGAAAAGTTTTATGTAGATATCCTATCTAGCAAAAAACCAACCATTAGAGCAAAAAAATATTTAGACATCGATAATAGCGTTGGCCTTGATTACTCATCTTCACGTTTATATGTTGATAATAAAGGCAAGAGTCCTGAAATACATCATTATTTAAAGGATAATTTAGATTCTTTAGATGCATTAAAACGAAAGCTTGGTAAATATTCAAAAGATAGCAAGCAATATAAAAACATCTTAAAAAAATATGTTCTACTTCATCATAAAATAGCAAATCAAAGAAAAGATTGGCTAGCAAAATTATCTACTAGTTTAGCTAATCAATATGACTATATATTTGTAGAACATGTTTGTTTAAGTGAAATTGCAACACATAAAAATCTTGGGACTTCTACAGTAGACAATGGATATCGAAAATTTGTAGCTATGATTGATTATAAAATGAAAGAGAGGGGCAAAAAATTAATTGAAATAGAACGCTACTACCCCACAACCAAGAAATGTAACTATTGCGGGCATATAATCGATAGCATCACTCTTAAGCAAAGGACATGGCAATGTCCAAATTGTAGAATGATTCATAATAGAGATATCAACGCCGCTATTAACATCAGAAATAGAGGTATAGAGATAGTTAAAGAAAAAGCCGGTGGGCAATTGGCCTGTTAAAACAGAAAGTCATTAAATGACATGCCAAGGGTTCGAACGTTTATTAATCACTTGTTGATTTTATATAAGTGGCGAGCCATTTAAAAAGAACTTCATTGAAGTTCTTTTTAATATTAGTCGTCACTCTTTGATCTGCCAAATAATTGTAGCAATCTAATAAATAGGTTGATGAAATCTAGGTACAATTGGAAAGCACCATATATCATATATTTCTCACCCAATTCTCTGTCTTGGAAACCTACTGCATATAAATCTCTTAATTTTTGCATATCATAAGCAATTAAGAATAAGAACAATATGATACCAACATAATTAACAAGCCATTGAACCATATCACTTCTAAAGAAAATTACATTTAAAATAGAAACAATAATGATTGCCAATAAGCCAGGCATGATAAATGCAGAATACTTAGATAAATCGGTTTTTGTGTTATTTCCAATTATTGATAAAGTCGCAAACATAACGCAAGAAACAATGAATGTAAGCCAAACAGATGTTGCTGTGTATGCATATAAAACAAATGAAAGCGAAATGCCTGTAAATACTGAATATAGTATGTAGCAAACCCAGGCAGTACTCTTTGACATTTTGTTAAGTCTAGCTGCAAAGAAAATAGCAACGCCAAATTCTGCAAACATACATACAAGTGCAAATGTTGTAAAAGCACCACCATAATTAGCTAAAATTGTGTCCATAAAGAAATGGCTGATACCAAAACTTATAATAGCTGTTATGCCGACGCCAATCGCAACAGTTGAAAAAACTTTTCTTAAGTATTCATTGAATGTTAAGCCATTATTCATTGAATAAGAATTTGAATATTCACTCATGTTTTTACCTCCCGAATATAAATCAATCTAATTATATAAACTTTATATATCGATTCAAATAGTCTAATAATTCACGCTATTAACAACAGTATTTACTTCACTTTCACTAGCGTCAAGTAAAGCAACTTGTACAAAAGTAGAATCTTTGTAATAGAAATAGACATCATATACTGATTCATCTTGTTCAACATGGAAATAATATGTTTTTGCGTCTTTTCCTTCTACTTCATTTAATTCATAATAACTAGAAAATGAATCGATTGTTGATGTAAATTCGTCTTCAGTCATTTCTGTTCCAACGACTTGACCAACAAGTGTTGCCTTACCTTCTTCACTTCT
The DNA here is from genome assembly GCA_963628775.1 of Acutalibacteraceae bacterium. Classification (GTDB taxonomy): domain Bacteria; phylum Bacillota_I; class Bacilli_A; order Erysipelotrichales; family Erysipelotrichaceae; genus Colivicinus. The sequence goes on along the minus strand of CAVGFC010000050.1, from coordinate 15,920 downwards.
ATATAGTTGTCCTTGTTCGGTATATAGCCAACCTTTAGGTAAGGTGATTTCTCCATCCACTTCGCTAAAATAAGTAGGATAGATAGCACTCAATTTATAAGTCTTTGAGCCACCGGAAAAGTTTGTAATAAGCAAGCATACAAGTAGTGCAACACACAAAACAGCTAGCACAATAAGAGGAGCATTACTTTTTTTACTTGGGGCAGTCTCTTCATTTTCTTTTGTGATAGTTTCATTGTCTTTAGCTATTTCTTGTTGCTTATCATCAACAACGTTTTCCTCAGCTTTTTTAACATCTTCTTTTTCATTTTCGATGTCGCTAGAAACAACATCTTCATTTTTTATATCTTCCATTTTTAATCCTTCCATAGACCAGCAATGAGCTGTTTTTATTGCCTTGTTAAACATTTTATCATTTATTTTGTTAATATAATATGTTAATATATTTGTTACTGAGGGAGTAGCAAGCCCAATTATGGCTGTATGTCAACAAACTGGTGAAAACCTGGCATACATTAAAATGCGAGACTCATGTATATTTTGTTATACATGAGAACTAGCTTGTGTATAACACAAGTTTTTTTATTTATTGGGGTAAAAGTATGGATTTTTTATTTTTTCTAAACGCTATTTTATTGGGCGTTGGTTTGGCTATGGATGCTTTTTCGGTATCGTTGGCAAATGGTTTAAATGAGCCAAACATGAAAAAGAATAGGCAATTTTTAATTGCGGGAACTTTTTCTTTCTTTCAGATTGCGATGCCACTTATTGGCTGGTTTTGTGTACATACACTTGTTGAAAAATTTCAATTGTTTCAAAAGTATATTCCTTACATTGCGTTAATTTTACTTGCTTATATCGGCGGTAAGATGCTTATTGAAGGCATAAGAGATAAAGAAGGCAATGATGAAAAGCCTGCACTTAGCTTATATGATTTATTTATTCAAGGTGTTGCGACATCTATTGATGCTTTGTCTGTTGGTTTTACAATTGCGGAATTATCATTTCCTTTTGCGTTAATTGAATCAATTATAATTGGTGTTGTTACTTTAGGTATTTGCCTTGTAGGTTTACATCTTGGTAAAAAATTTGGTACAAAACTTGCAAATAAGGCTTCTATATTAGGTGGTGTTATTTTAATCGCTATTGGTTTAGAAATCTTTATTAAAGGTATTCTATAATAGATCACATTCTTTATATAGTTTTTCGATTATAGGCGTTTTGTATTCAATGTATTTATCTATGTCTTTTGGATACAATATAGCGCCTTTTTCTTTTACTTCGCTGTAGGCTTTTACAGCTGCAGCATTATTTCTTAAGTAATTTCTAAAGGTTAAATGACGTTTTAGTTCCTTGCTTATTTTAGGACACATATAGATGATGAAGTTGTAGATGTTCTTTATTTTTGTATGTAAAGGCTTCTCTATCTTTAATACCAAGATTGCCTTCATGGATATAACCGATTGATGCCAACCTTTTCTTTAGTTCATCAAAGACTGAATAATCGTTAATAACTATATCAATGTCGATACATGGTTTAGCCGACATACCTTCAACAGATGTAGAACCTACATGTTCAATCGATTCGACCAAATCATTTATGACAATTAAAAGCTCAGATTTGATTTCTTCAAATTGTTTATTCCAGTTTTTATCATATGGTAAAACCGTTACCTCATTTGTTTTCATCGTAATAGATTTCAACCCTGTCTATTTGATCTAGATCATCACTTAAAATATCACTATATATAATCACATAATTGTCATGGCCTTTTACCACATTGCCAAATATACAAGCGTGGCCATTTTTTTCAATATATTCTCCAGAAAAATAGTCGCATGTTTCTTTGATGCCACTTAATTTATAATCGTTTATATATAAGTCGGCATCTAAATCATCAACATAATAAACCACCTTATTTACCACATCTTTTTTGTTTATAGTGGCAATGCTATATTCAATAGGCAAACTTACATCTACACTTTGATCATAGCCTACTACAATTTCATTATCACCAATTTTTAAATTATAAAAATCTTCTTTTTTAGCGTTACAGCCAAAAAGTAATAATAGTATTGGTGCTATGTATATTATTTTTTTATTTATCATGGTGAATTTTGTTGGCTTCAAAGAAGGCGTCATCGCTTTTTTTAGGATGGCCTGTTAGTCTTCTGCATAGGCCAACTAATGGGTGAACATTAGGATTAACCATGCCTGTTAATTCAATAAAAATCCATGCGAATAAACATAAAATAAATAAAATAATGGTTCCAGTTTTACGGTGGAAGTACATGATGATGGCATCACAGCCAAATAAGAAGGTCACAAAATACAACAACAGTACCGTATTTCTATGTGATAGGCCAACCTTATACATTAAAACATGGTGTAAATGGGAACGATCTGCTTCTGATATTTTCTGTCCCTTTAGTTTCCTTCTGATAATTGCCAAAGAAGTATCCGCAAGTGGTACAAATAAAATAATTAATGGAAATACCAAGGAAATAAAGGCACTTGATTTAAATCCCAATAAAGATAAACACGCAATCATATAGCCCATAAATAGGGCGCCTGAGTCACCCACAAAGATACTTGCTGGATGGAAGTTATATGGAAGTACACCACCAATTGAGCCAATCATAATAAGAGCTACGATACAAGCGTCAATTCTACGCATTTGATAGGCGATAAAACCGATAACACATAAGACGATAATCGAGATGCCACTAGATAAGCCATCAAGACCATCAATTAGGTTAATGGCATTGGTTACTCCAACTATCCAAAATATTGAAATTATAAAGTATATTGGTTCAATATTTATTGTGATGAATGGAAGATTTAATTCACTTATTTGAATCTTACCAACAAATGTTACATATACAGCAGCAGCAATTTGAAACAACAATTTGACGATAGGTTTTAAGTCAAACATATCATCAATTAGTCCGCCAACAAAGACAATACATGCACCAACAATAATCGCATCAAAGGTACTGTCAGGATGCACAAAGATGGCCATCGAAATCACAAAGGCACAATACATTGCCAAGCCACCAATTCTTACAATTTTGCCATGATGAACAGTACGCTTATTTTCTAGAGCGTAGGTTTTTGTGGCCAAACCAATTTTTTTGGCAACTGGTGTAAGAATAAGTGATATTACAAACGCTGTCAATAAATATGGCAACGCAACTGATAAAGTATACATCTTAAAGATTATACCATCCCTTAGTTAAAATAATAAATTATAGACATTAGAAATGAGCCTGATAGATAGGCCAATGATAAGGCAATAATAAAATATAGAATCCAAGCTTGGGCTACTTTGCCACTTTTTATAAATCTATTAAAGTCAAAAGAACTTAGTCCAAACAAAGTAAAGATAAAACAGATTATATAAATACCAACTCTTAAATAAAATTTATACATTTAAATCTCCTATTATCTCTATTGCGCTATCTTTTCCCTTAATCAATGATCCATTTAACTTATCAAGGCCAAACAAGTTACAAGCGTTTAAAGAAGACATCAATAATAATTCATTATAATTAACACCTATTTTAAACATCTTCTTAATACCTGTTTTAACATCTCCTATCAAGATAATACGATCTTTTCTTTTAAGACGATAAACAACACTTAAAATATTCTCATCTAAATCAGAGTCAACTTCTACATATCTATCATCATCAAAAGCTTTATTTACAAGGCCGAATTTATGGGCATCAAAGCCAGTCATACTATGAAATAAATCATAGTAGCCATCATATTCAATATGCACATCTTCAAGAAAGGCTTTACTGTTTCCTAACATTATCTTTTTATCTGAATTGATTGGTTTTAATGGATCAACAACAACTTGATATTTATCTAAGTCTTTTGAATCAAAAAACTTAGGAAAAACAAGTTTGCCTTTTAAGTCAACAATGTTTGCGTCTTTAATATCTAACTTAAAGCTATCACAAAAAACATCTAGAATATGGTCATCATTAACTAGTAGTGCCCCGTCTTTATATTGTCTATAGCCATCAATTATTAAGTGGCCATGGATATATAAAGTATTCATTAAGACAGAGCCTCAATGATACTTGGAAGCATTTGTTTCTTTCTAGATACAAGTTTGCCAACCATCTTATCTTCATCATAATCACTATATAATTGATTAACGACATCATGCTTGCTGCCTGCGGCCAAGACATAAGAGCCAGCACCATAAATATCGGTCATCATGCAAATCATTAAATCTAGACCTGCCGTTTTACAATTATCTTCAAGAGCGACTTTAATTGAATCTTTAACCGCAAAGTATTCTTCTTTGTCTTTACAAGTTGCTTGGGAAATGCCTACTTTAAAGCCATTTATCACAAATTCTTTATAGTCTTCATATAGAACATCTATGCTTCTTCTGTTTAATAAAGAGTCACCATGTTTAGCCACTTCTTGATATAGTTCATCAGATTTTTCACCTGAGATTTCTTCTAGTATTTTAGCTGTTCTAATATCCACTTCAGTAGTGGTAGGGCTAGTGAAATTCATTGTGTCTGATAGAATTGCGCCAAGTAATAAACCTGCTAGTTTTTCATCTATTTCTAAGTCTTCATCTAAAAACTTGTTGGCAATAATAGTCGCTGTTGCCCCAACTACTTGTGTGGTAATGGTAATTGGATTGTTTGTGACAAGGTCACCAAGTCTATGGTGATCGACAATTTCAATTACATCACCAAATTCAATATCTTCGATAGATTGTTTTGTTTCATTATGGTCAACTAAGATTAGTTGTTTCTTTTTGTAGTTATTCAAGTGATATCTACTTATTGAACCAATAACCGCTTTATTTTCATCAAGAATAGGATAAGAACGGAATCTTGACTTAGAAATTTTATTTAAACAAGCGTCTACTGTTTCATTACTGTTGACGGTTACAATTTGATCACCCTTAACCATCACACATTCAATAGAAGGAGATTGATATATTAGCTTAGAAATTTTTAAGGCACTTAAATTTGTTTTGATGACATTGACATTGGCTTTTTTCATTAAGTCTTTACGTTTTTCAAATGTATCAAAATGACCAATGATTATTATTAGACCAGCTTCTTCTTTTAAAGCTTGTTCAAAAACTCTTTCACTTGAAGTGATGACAATATCGCCTTTATGTACTTCACTATCAAGAGTTGGGGCAATTTCAACTTCACCGCTTGCTTCAAAATGATCAGCTTTGTATAAAATCTCACCTTTTAATGTCTTGATGATATTTTCAAGTGTTACTGTTTTTAATACCTTAGATAAATATCTATCATTTGCGGTCCATAGTTCATTAAGATTACTTAAAGAAACTATGCCTTCTAGATGTCTTTTCTTATCAGTTACAAATACCGTCTTAGAGGCAGTCTTGATTAATTTATTTAAGGCTTCTCTAATGGTGATATCCTTAGAAACAATTACCGCCTTATCATATTCAATTTCTCTAATTATGCACTTAGCAGTATATAAATGAAGGGGATCTTCAAAATGAAAACGCTCAAGTAAATATTCAGTATCACTTCTTACTGGTCCAACTCTACCTGCAATTGTATTGAAACCATGTAGTTTCTTATATTCGGCGTAGGCAATGCTTGAAACAATCGCATCTGTATCTGGGTTTTTGTGTCCTATGACATAAATTGGCTTATCCATATTACTCCTTTACTAAATCCATGATTTCTTCTTTAGAAATGGGACCTTCTCTTAATATCTTAATTTCTTCGCCGCTGCAATCCACAATGGTGCTAGACAAAAAGCCTGTGGCATCTTTTTTTACAACACCATCAATTCTACCATCCAATTGTTTGTATACATCAATCCACTTTAATAAAGATGGTTCATGGGACATATTAGCGCTAGTTACAAGTAAGGGCTTTTCTACCTTTTTTAATAAAGACAAGACAAATTCATCATTAGGAATCCTTATACCAATTGTGTCTAAGCCACTTGTTGCGCTATCGTCAATACATTCTTTTTTCTTATAGATAATAGTAATGGCGCCAGGCATATATTTATTCATAATCTTTAGCGCTTTATCACTTACATAGGCAACATCGCTTATCATATCAATACTGCTACACATCATTGGTAAGGCTTTTTTAGCTTCTCTATTTTTGGCTTCATATACCTTCTTTATAGCATCTAAATTATCATAAACACAGGCAAGTCCAAAAACGGTATCCGTACCAAAAGCGACTATTTCACCTTTAAGTAAGTCATCTTTTACTTTATCAATTTCATAAGTCTCATATGTTTTCATTTTTTCTTCACCAATAGGCCAAATAAATAAAATAAGGCTAAAGCGATTCCAATAATTATCCATAATATATAATTGCTTGTCTTGTAACCAATAAACAAGCTTATAAGGATAATAGAAGAAATACTAAAGCCTAAGTTAATAAATTTTCCTATGTCTTTCACTCACTTATTATACTATCATCTAGCTTAAGCCATGAACCCTTTAGATAATAAACAAGGAAGATAAGACTAGTTAATATCCATGAAATAGGATAACAATATAATGTTTCAATAACAGAACTTGATGGATAGAAACAAATCCAAATGATTCTAAAGCCACAGATACCAAGGGCTGTAATAACCATTGGTTTTAAGGACTCACCACACGCTCTAATAGCTGAAGATAATATTTCAACAAGGCAGAATGTTATCCAATATGGACATAAGAACTTTAGGATGTCCATGCCAATCGCAATAACTTCTTTATCATTTGTAAACAAGCCATATAAATAATTACCACCAAAGTAACATACAGAGATAATTAATAGCGAAGTAATACAATACATGACAATAGCTGTATTGACAGCCTTTTTTAATCGTTTAATCTTCCCTGCACCGAAGCATTGGCCAACAATGGTGATAATGGCAACACTATAGGCACCAGATATCATCCAAAACAAGGCATCAATCTTACCAAAGGCTGTAAAGGCAGCGATAGTATCAGTGCCATAACTATTAACTTGAGCATTGATAAATAGGTTAGACACTGAATAAAGCACAGATTGAATACCAGTGGGTAAGCCAATAATAATTATCTTTTTTAAGAATTCTTTATCAAAATTTAATTTGTTTAAACGATAATAATAAATAGTTCCCTTCTTGCCTAGGGCAAATAAGATAAGCACACATGATACGATTTGTGAACAAATTGTAGCGATGGCTGCTCCATTTACACCCATATTAAAGAAGCATACAAGCACTATATCAAAGACAATATTGACAAAACATGAAACTATTAAGAAATATAAAGGTCTTTTAGAATCCCCAACCGCTCTTAAAACACCAGATCCAACATTGTAAATCATTGTAGGTACTAAACCCAACAAATATATACGCATATAAGAGATGGCAAGAGGTAAAATATCAGCTGTTACATCCATTGATTCAAGTAAGACTCTAGCACTGGCAATTCCTACAATCATCAAAATAAAGCCTAAAGATATTCCTAAAAACATACCTGATTCAATACCTTTTGTGATGCCTTCATAGTCTCTTTTGCCAAAACATTGGGCAATGACAACAGTGGCACCACCTGCTAGTCCACTTATAAAGTTAATCAATAAATTAATTAAAGTACCAGTAGAACCGCCAACTGCCGCAAGTGCTTGTTTACCTACAAAGTTACCAACCACAATGGCATCAACGGTGTTATATAGCTGTTGAAAAAAGGTTCCTAACATTATAGGAAAGAAAAACAAGAGGATTTGTTTCCATATAGGACCATTTAAAATATCTATCTTACTAGCTTTTCGCATAGATAATATTGTAATACTAAAATAAGTATCTTTCGATACTTATTTTAAGCTTGCTTTTATTAAGCCCACAAATAGTGGATGTGGTTTATTAGGTCTTGATTTGAACTCAGGATGGAATTGAGCACCAACATAATAATTATTAGCTGGATATTCAACACATTCTACAAGTCTGCCATCAGGTGAAGTACCTGATAATACAAGGCCATTACTTTCACATAGTTCACGATATTCATTATTGAATTCATATCTATGTCTGTGTCTTTCAGAAATTTCTTCTTTTTTATATGTTTTATGTAAAACACTATTTTTCTTAATAACACAAGGATAGGCACCAAGTCTTAGGGTTCCACCTTTATCGATATCATCATTTTGGTTTGCCATAAAACAAATCATTTGATGCTTACTCTTTGGATTAAATTCAAGAGAATTGGCATCTTCAAAACCTAAAACGTTTCTGCCAAATTCAATGCACATAACCTGCATTCCTAGGCATATTCCAAGTAGCGGTACATTGTTAACTCTTGCATATTTACATGTTTCAATCATGCCTTCAATGCCTCTTTTGCCAAAGCCACCTGGCACAATAATACCATCAATATCTTTAAAACTATTTTCATCTAGTTTTTCAGAATTAATCCATTTAATAGATAATTCAGCACTTAAAGAATAGCTTGCGTGTTTTAGTGCTTCAACAACCGATAAATAAGCATCATGTAGGGCAACATATTTACCAACTAGACCAATTGTAACTTTCTTGGTTGGATGGTTTTGTTTATGTACCATCTTTTTCCACTTTTCAATATCAATAGGATGTTTATCAGGATTTATATGTAATTCTTTTAAGACAACCTCAGATAAATGATCTTTTTCAAGTGCTAAAGGCACTTCATAAATATTTGGAAGTGTAAGATTTTCAATTACACATTCACTAGGTACATTACAGAACATTGATACCTTATCAATAATGCCCTTATCAAGTTTAGTGTCACTTCTAAGTACTACAATATTTGGCCTAATGCCAAGTGATTGTAGCTCTTTACATGAATGTTGACATGGCTTAGTCTTTAGTTCATTTGACCCACTTAAATAAATGATTGGTACAACATGAATAAAAATACAATTTTCAGGACCTACTTCAACAAGCACTTGTCTAGCTGCTTCTAAAAATGGTGTAGATTCAATGTCACCAACTGTACCACCAATTTCACTTATAACGAAGTCAGCTTTAGTTTTAGTTCCTACTTTATAGATAAATGATTTAATTTCATTTGTGATATGAGGAATAACTTGAACAGTACTTCCAAGGTATTCACCTTTTCTTTCTTTGGCAATTACACTTGAATATACTTTACCAGTAGTAATATTTGAATACTTATTAAGGTTTTCATTAATAAAGCGTTCATAGTGACCTAAATCAAGGTCAGTTTCTGCTCCATCTTCAGTTACATAAACCTCACCATGTTGTAATGGTGACATAGTACCTGGGTCAACGTTAATATAAGGATCAAGTTTCTGCGCAGCTACTTTATAGCCTCTTTCTTTTAAAAGTCTACCTAAAGAAGCGGCTACTAAGCCTTTTCCTAAGCCCGAAACAACACCTCCTGTAACAAATATGTACTTACTCATAAATATCCCTTCTATTTCATTAAAAAATGGTGACAAATGCCGATTAACCAACCAGCACCACACCACTCAAAGAACTTATATGGTAAAAATTATAATACATTTTTCGTTAAATGAATTATCAATTTTTATAATTGTTCTTATACCTGTCTCACTTTTTTATTCTACAGTTACAACCTTAGCCAAATTCCTTGGCTTATCAACATCTCTATTTAGCGAAGTAGCTAAATTCTTCGCCAGCAATTGGAAAAACACAATACTAGCAAGCTCTAAGTTATCTTTGTTGCCACTTGGAAGTATATAGGATTCCTTTATTTGTTTATTGTCTAAATCCCTACTTGTGATTAAGATTACTCTGCTATTTCTAGATGCACATTCTTTTAAGTTATTAATTAATTTTATGTTTAATTCTTCACTTAAACTCAAGCCAAGCACTACACTATTTTCATCCAGTAGGGCGATAGGCCCATGTTTGATTTCTCCAGCCATATAAGTATTAACATTTAGATACGCAAGTTCTTTAATCTTTAAAGCTGCTTCAAGTAAGCTAATATAATCTCTTCCTCTTCCTAGTAAGTAAATATCTCTATCAACCATGCTTCTTGCCAGATTTTCTATCTTGTTTTCATCTTCTAAGATTTTATTAATTATGTCTGGCAACAAGTAAAGTTCTTTAACTTTTTCCATTACCTCAACATTGTTCATCTTATTTTTGATTAAAGATAAATACAAGGCAAATAGTTTTAATATCAATAATTGCGATGTGTAGGCCTTACTAGAAGCCACTGACATTTCTCTTCCTGCTAAAGATAATAAATGATAATCAGAAATATGCACAAGTTCGCTATTTTCAACATTTACTAGTGCTAATAATTTACATCCAAATGTCTTACCATATTTACATGCCTCAATGGTATCGATGGTTTCACCTGATTGAGATAGGGCAATAAGTAAAGTTTTATCATCGATAAAATGTTCATGATAATTAAACTCACTGGCAACATTAACTTTACATTCTACTTGGGCATACTTTTCAAATATTTCCTTGGCAAATAAACAGGCATGATAACTTGTACCACAGGCAATCATTTCAATCCTATTTATTTTCTTTAAGCCCTTTATATTAAAGCTTGGCAAATAATCCTTAACATAATGATTTAAACACCTAAGTATTACTGATGGCTGTTCATGTATTTCTTTATCTAGATAGCTATCATAAGCACTTAAATCTAAATCAACATCTTCATTTAAGGGATGAGGCTTGGCTTTTATGATATTTAAATTATCATCATATAGTTTTATGCCACTACCAATTTCTAATATTTGATCTTCTTCAAGAACATAATAAGAGTCACACTTGCCATTAAGAGCTAATGTTTCACTTGCGATAAGTGTTTCATTTTCATTAAAGCCATATACCAAGGGGCTGATGTGCCTTAGGGCATATATACAATCTTTATAATCATCAAACATTATTAGTAAGGCATAGGTGCCTTTTAAGATAGTTCTAATCTTTTTGATAGTAGTAATAGGATCACCATCATATAGTTTATTTAAAAGAGCACATACTACTTCGCTATCAGTTTGTGATTTTAGACCACTTAAATGATATTCATCGATTATTTCTTTATAGTTTTCAATAATGCCATTATGAACCAAAGTAATCTTTCCAAGCTTAAAAGGATGAGCATTCTTATCATTTACTTTTCCATGGGTTGCCCATCTTGTATGGCCAATGCCGCATTTACCACTAAGCTTTTTGCCTTCAAGCTTTCTTTCTAGTTCACTAGTTCTTCCAGCTAGTTTATAAACATTAACTTTTCCATCATTAAAAAGAGCTATTCCGACACTGTCATAGCCCCTATATTCAAGAAGTTTAAGGCTTTCAATTAGATTGTTGTAGGCACTATTAAAACCTCTATATCCAATAATTCCGCACATATATATTCTCAACTTTCTATTATAAATTTTTTAATTATTTCTATTGAACAGTCTCTGTTTTAGAATTGCTTCTATATTTTCCAGTTCATTCGCAGTAGAAACTACGGAAGGTACCCGCCGAATTTTCGATAATCCTTCTCCTCGTTAACCCACTTAAGGGTTCATGGCGCTAGTTGAGACAGGTATTTCAAAGAACAATACCTAAATTATAACAAAACTAAATGCTTCTACAAATTTTATAGAAGCATATATGTACTTTAAATTTCTTATTGGCTTAATGCCCATTTTTTAATTGGTGTTCTAACTTTAGATATTACATCAACCATTAGATTTAATGTGGGCAATACAACCATTTTTGTAGCCGCCTTTAATTTAGTATCAAATTTTTTATTTGTAAGAAAATCTTCTATTTCTGTTTTTATACCTAGTAGGCAAAAACAAATATAATTATCGTTCATTTTTTCTCCATCTCCTCTTTAAATATTATTGAAAATATTGAGCCCTTATTTAACTCACTTTCTATTTTTATTTGAGCATCATTTAAGCTCGCAATTGATGTCGCTATCGCTAAGCCTAAACCTACGCCACCTGTTTCTTTATTTCTTGATTTATCTACTCTGTAGAATCGATCAAAGATATTTTCTTGGTCTTGCTTGGATATACCAACCCCATCATCTTTAATATTGATATATACCCTTCCATTTTCCCTTTTAGAATAAATATCGATATTACCATTTTCATTAGTATATTTAATTGCGTTATCAATAAAGATTCTGATTAATTCTTTTACATTATTTTCATCTGCTTTAATAAAACATTTTTCATTGTTAGTACTAAAAATATTTCTATTGGTCTCTAATAATATCGATTCTTCTATTACCTCATTAATCAAATCTGATATGTTTATTAAAACTTTATTTGGACTTATTTTTCCAGCGTCAACTTTGGCAATATACAAAAGCTTAGATACTAAATCATTCATATTTTTAGTTTCATTTTTAATAGCTTGAATTGACTTATTTAGTGTTTCTTTATCATCTTTACCCCATCTATCAAGTAGATTTGCGTATCCTGATATAACCGCAATTGGTGTTTTTAATTCATGAGATACATCAGATATAAATTGATTTTGTTTATTAAAAGAAAGCTCTAACCTTTCAATCATCTTATCGAAAGAATCTGATAGACTTTTTAGTTCCAAATCATTCCCATCATAGTTAATTCTTTTATCTAATTTTTCAATGCTTATTTCTTGTTCGGCTAAAGTAATTTTCGCTAGTGGCTCTAGTATTTTTTTACTAAGAATTGGACTTATGGTAATTATCAATAAGCTTCCAATACCAAAAGCTATAGCTGAAGTATATATTAAAATTTCTAGAAGCTCTTCAACATCTTTTATCCCTAGCCTTAAATAAACAAACACACCCACAACACCTGTAGTTAAGGCCAAAGCTAAAATTATGATTAGTAGTATTCCATAAGATAGAGAAAGTTTTGTTGCTAAACTATTCTTATTTAGATACTTATCTTTTATTTCATTCTTGAATAACATAACCAAATCCTCTTACTGTATTTATGAGCTTTTTATCATAAGGGTCATCAATCTTACTTCTTAGATAGCTAATAAAGACGTCAACTATTTTGGTATCACCGACAAAATCATAATTCCAAACTTTTTCAATTATTTTTTCTCTTGATATTACAATTCCATTATTTTTCATAAGATACTCTAATAGTTCATATTCTTTTTTGGTTAATTCGATAATATTATTAGCTCTACTTACTTGCTTCTTTTCTAGATCTAGCGTTAAATCAGCTACTTGAATAATTTTATCTTGATTTATCTTTTGACTTTTTCTTCTAAGTATCACTCTAATTCGCGCAAGTAATTCTTCTATTTGAAAAGGCTTAGTTAGGTAATCATCAGCACCCATATCTAGGCCACTTACTTTATCAGTTATATCTGATTTGGCAGTAAGCATAATTATAGGGGTATCTTTTTCTTTTCTTAATCTTCTGCATACTTCCATGCCATTAAGAAGGGGAAGCATTATATCTAAAAGAATTATGTCATAGTTATTATTTAATGCCTTATTTAAGCCATCTATGCCATTATAAACAACATCTACTTCATATCCTTCATGATTAAGTTCAAGACTTATGAAAGAAGCCATTTGTTTTTCATCTTCAACTATTAAAATCTTAACCATAAGAACCCCCTATTTATACTATTTATTTTCTATGTTTCCTTTAAGAAATTCCATACCAAATATCACAAGGCCACCAATCATAAAACACATGATATCAAATGTTTCTAGCGACAAAGGGGCTTTTGGCACTTTCAAAGTAGTTGCGCCCATGATTATGGCATATATTGATCCTAACATTAAGCCAAGTATTAAATAAATCGTTTGTGCTCTATACTTTTCTAATGCTTTTTTAACAAGTTTAATGATAAGGGCAACACCTGTTAAAACACCAAAACCAAAGACAAATAGTAATGGCAAATATGCTAAATTTAAATGTAATGTTTCTTTAATACCTGTGATAATTGGTACATATAAACCAAATATCAACAACAATGTTGAACCCGAAATCCCAGGAAGAATCATCGCTGATATGGCAATCATACCTGATACAAAAACATATAGACATAGACCAATATTTAAATTTGTGACATCAACATTAGTTCCACTTCCCTGAGGATTGAAATAAGTAATTAAACTCACAATCAAAATACCTAATATGGTAAAAATTAAATACTTATAGTTTCCTTTAATACTCGCTTTTTCTTCTTTAATGATTAGTGGTAATGCATAAATTGTAAAACCAATAAATAAAGAACTAGCCTTATAGATATAAGCTTCAAATACACTAGATAATACAATCGAAGATAGGCCCATGCCAATAGCCCAACCAATTCCTAGTTTTATTAAAAAGATAAGAGCTTCTTTTTTATCGCTGTTTTTAGAAATAAGAGCATTCAAGGAATTTATGAATTTATCATAAAAGCCCAATACAAAGGCAACTGTTCCCCCAGATACTCCTGGTACGCTATCAGCTAAGGACATTGAAAATCCCCATAAGCCATTTCTTAAATAATCTTTCATTTTTTACCTCCTGATGCTTAAATTGTATTTTTTAAAGTTTAAACAATAATTAAAAGAAGGTTAAAATTTGGTTAAAAAGTTTTATTAACACTTGTGGCAATGATAGATTACTTTTTAAAAGTAAGTTATACAGCATCCATATATCTACAATTTGCTTGGATGTTATTGTCTGGCTTTATCTGAGATATTATTTTATATCTTAAGCAAATCCTTAATTACTTCACTACCAATTATCAAGCCAACAACAGAAGGGATAAAAGAAACACTTCCAGGTGTCGCTCTTTTACTGCTGTCTTTTTGAATATCTTCATAATCATATGGCTTAATAGCTTGTTCAGTTGAATAAACCACTTTTACATCCTTGATATTTCTTTTCTTTAATTCTCTTCGCATTACTTTGGCAAGTGGACACATACTTGTTTTATATATATCACTAACTTTAAAAGACATAGGATCTAAGTGATTACCAGCACCAAGTGAACAAATGATTGGCACATTATATCTTTTAGCTTCTTCTACTAACATCAACTTTCCCGCTACTGTATCAATGGCGTCAATCACATAATCATAATCACCAAAATTAAATAAATTAGCAGTTTCTGGCAAATAAAAAGTTTTATATATTTTGACATCACAATTAGGATTAATATCTAATACTCTATCTTTTGCCACTTCAACTTTATCTTTGCCAATTGTTGAATGAAGGGCGATGATTTGTCTATTTATATTTGTAAGAGAGACTGTATCATTATCAATTAAATCTAAGTGGCCTACACCCATTCGAGCTAGGGATTCTACAACATAGCCGCCTACACCACCTACGCCAAATATCGCAACTCTTTTATCTTTTAGCTTGGCAATATTTTCTTTGCCTAATAATAATTCACTTCTTGAAAATTCATTTAACATGAAATAATTCTATAATAAAAATATGTTTGAAGTACCCTCGATTATTTACTTTCTGTTGATATTGTTGATTATTCCTATTTTTATGATGGGAAAGTTAATAAAAAATAAAGATATAGTATACAAATTATCGTTATGTTTATTTCTAATGGAAATATTTAAACAAGCATATTTATTAATAAACAATATGTGGTCTATTTGGTATATTCCTTTTCAATTATGTTCAATGCCTTTGTATCTATTTATCTTTAAAAAAGAAAAAGGCTATCTAAAATTTATTAAAACTTATTCGTTACTTGGTGCTGTATGCGCTATATGTTATCCAATGGATATGATAGCTCATGGAGCCATATTATGTATTCATTCTTATCTATTTCACTACATCATAATTTTGATGTCATCAATTATTTACTTTAATGAATTAGATAAAGGAACTTTTAAAGACGCCACAATTCTTTTTCTAAAGATGTGTCTTATTGCCACAATAATTAATTTTTCATTTAATAGCTTTGGTGAAATAAACATGTTCTATATCAATTG
>CAVGFC010000049.1:0-8980 GCA_963628775.1 Acutalibacteraceae bacterium | reverse complement strand
GATCATGAAGATGAAAAGGAAGTATATACAAGAATCAAGCTATAAGGAAAGGTATTTAAAATATGTTAAACGATACTATTTGCGCTATAAGTACTAGTTTAAAGGATGGTGCTATATCAATTGTTAGGATGTCTGGTGAAGATACTTTTAATATTATTAAGGAAGTAAGTGATATCAAAAAGATTGAGGCCAATAAAATCAAATATGGACATATCTATGATAAGAGAGAGATAGTTGATGAGGTTTTGATTTCTTTCTTTGTGGGTCCTAAGTCTTATACAAGAGAAGATATGGCAGAGATAAATTGTCATGGTGGTGTATATGTTACCTATCTTATTTTGAATATTCTTTTAAGTAAAGGATGTCGTTTAGCTGAGCCTGGTGAGTTTACTAAAAGAGCTTATTTAAATGGGCGTATTGATTTAAGTGAGGCTGAGTCAACTAATGATTTAATAAAGGCGTCAAATTATCTGCAGGCCAAAAGCGCTATTAGGGGTGTTAATGGTTCAATTGATAGATTACTTAATCCTTTGATGGAAGAGATGAAAGATGTTATTTCGATGATTGAGGTAAACATTGATTATCCTGAGTATGATGATGTTGAAATTATGTCTAATGAAAAGGTTAAGCCTTCTTTAGATAAATGGATTAAAGAAATGTCAGAAATGATTGATAAGGCGTCAAGGTTTAGAGTGGTAAAAGATGGCATCAAGACCGTAATTATTGGTAAGCCCAATGTTGGTAAATCATCTTTATTGAATGCCTTGATTAAACAAGATAAAGCCATTGTTACCGATATTGCGGGTACTACAAGAGATTTGGTAGAGGGTGTTGTAAATTTAAAACATGTTTCACTTAATTTAATTGATACAGCAGGTATTAGAGACAGCGAAGATAAGATTGAACAAATTGGTATTGAGAAGTCTAAGGAGGCTTTAAAGGAAGCTGATTTAGTTTTGATGGTGCTTGATGGAAATAATATTGATGAAGCTGATAATGAATTGTTAGAGCTGACAAAGGATAAAAAAAGAGTCGTTATCTATAATAAGAAGGATTTGATTAAGCATGATGGTATTAATATTTCTTGTGTAAATAATGATATAGATGAATTAATTGATTATTTAAATGAAGAATATAAGGAAGATGTGTCTTTAGTTAATGAGGATATTTTAAATAATGAAAGGCAGATTTCTTTGATGAAACAAGCTTTAAATTCACTTGAAAAAATGATTGATGATATCGATGAAACTTCTTTAGATATTGTGATGTTAAATTTAGAAGAAAGCTTTCATTTCTTATGTGAAATAGAGGGCAGAGAATATCAAGAGGATTTAATTGATCATATGTTTAAGAATTTCTGTTTAGGTAAGTAGGAGTTAGGATGAATTATTTAGATTCGCATTGTCATATAAATGATGAAAGTTATTTAGAAGATTTAGATTCGGTACTAGATAGAATGCTAGAAAATAAAGTGACTAGGGCAATGTTAGTATGTGTGTCATTAGATGACTATCAAAGATCTTTAAATATAAAAAAAGAGGGCATAGAGTTTAAGAAGGCTATTGGTGTTTATCCTGAATATACCGATATGGATGAAGATCAATTTAATAAATATGTTTCTTTAATGGAAAAATGTGATGCGGTAGGTGAAATAGGTTTAGATTATCATTGGTATAAGGATACAAGGGATAAACAAATTGAATTGTTTATAAGGCAAATTGAAATTGCCAATAAATTAAATAAACCAGTCATTATCCATGCTAGAGAAGCACTAGGTGATACTTATAAGATATTAAAGGAACATCCATGTAAAGCGGTTTTACATTGTTATAGTGGGTCATATGAATTGGCTAAGGAATTTATAAAGCTTGGTTATTATATTTCTATTGGTGGTCCTGTTACTTTTAAAAATGCCAAGGAACCTGTTGAGGTCGCTAAAAACATTCCTTTAGATAAGTTGCTTATTGAGACTGATTCACCTTATTTAGCACCAGTTCCAAATAGGGGTAAAAGAAATGAGCCTTCTAATGTTGTTTATACTGCTAAAAAGATAATGGAAATAAGGGATATTGATGAGGAAACATTTCTTAATCAAATAAATAAAAATTATGATAATTTATTCAATATATAATATTTGAGTGAGGTATTAATTATGCAAATTATATTTTTGATTGTATTAATCGTATTAACCGTTTTAATGTCTATAAATAATTTTAAGAAGGTTGGTCAATATCGTAAGGATAAGACTTATATAGATATTTATACAAAGATATTAAAAAACGAAGAAAATGCTTATGATGAACTTGTAAGCTATATTGAAAAAGAAAGCGATGTTTGTTTAAAGGCTAAGTCAAATCTTATTAAGATATATACAGATTTAGATAAGAATAGTGATTTAGTATTAAAGGAAATAGAAGAAGCTAATTTTATGCATGATATCTTTTTTGAAAAGGATACTTTTTCAAAGGATAGAGTTTTATTAAATAGTGAGGTATTTATTTGGCTTATTCTTATTTTGTCTAAGGCTAGAAAACAATCTATGGTTGATGTTATGAATAAGTTAAATGAAAAAGTTAGCTTATATGAAAATGAATTAAGTGACTATGTTGAGTATCAAGTATATAAGTCAGCGTATCTAGCGCTACTTGAAAAGGGAGATGATGGTACTAATTTCTTAAAGGCTTTATTAAATGGCGATTATTCAAATTATAAATATGATAAGAACATAATTGGTATTCTTAAGAAAATAGCTGCATCTTTACTTGCGTATACTGGAGCTTTAGAACAAGGTGATGAATCTTTAATTAGCGATTTTTCTACTACTTTAATTGGCCATCGTTTTACTACCGATCTAGAAATATATGATAAATATAATAAAACAGGGGGTTCGAACCCAATAGATTCGAACCCAGTTGGGGATTCGAACCCCAATAAGGAAGATCAACAATGAAGCTAATTGTTGGTCTAGGTAATCCTGGTAAGAAGTATGAAAATACTCGTCATAATACAGGTTTTAAGGTAATTGATAAGACCTTAGATAAGCTAAATATTAAGCTTGATAATAATAAGTTTAATGCTGACTATACTTGTTTTAATCATAGTGGCGAGAAGATATTTTTTTTAAAGCCATTAACTTTTATGAATCTATCAGGAGAAGCAGTTGCGCCTTTTATGAAGTATTTTGATATTGATGTTAAAGATTTAATTGTTGTCCATGATGATTTAGATTTGCCTGTAGGCAAGATAAGGCTTAGACAATCTGGTTCATGTGGTGGTCAAAATGGTATGCGTAATATTATTGATTTATTGCATAGCCAAGATATCAAACGTATTAGAGTTGGTATAGGCAAAGATCCTAATATTCCAATTGTTGATTATGTTTTAGGCAAGGTGAAAAGCGAAGATTTAAAAGCTTATGATGAAAGCATCGATAAGGCCAGTGATGCCTTAATTTATGCCTTAGATAATGATTTTAATAAGACGATGAGTAATTTTAATTAATGAAGAATTTAGATTTATTAGCTAGAGTAAGTGATATAGAAAAAGGCGACAAGCCTTTTGTTTTGTCTTACAATTCTTTAGTTGAAGAAGCTTTAAAAATAGCTTTAAAGTGTAAAGAAGATAACAAGCCGCTTATTGTGGTTAAAGAAAATAACTACATGGCTAATAGATTAAAGGATATACTTGTATCTTATTTTGATGATGATGAAATTGTTTCTTATTTGCCAGAGGAATCTTTAAGATGTGAAGAAATCGCAACTTCTTTTGAAAATAGGGCTGAAAGATTGTTCGCATTATATAAAATAATTAAAGGTAGTCCCAAGGTTATAATCACTTCTCCCTATGGTTTTATTAGGCATTTACCTGAAAAAGATATATTACTAAATAGTATTATTCATCTTAAAAAAGATGATGTATATGCTCGTGATGACTTGATTGAAAATCTAAGAAAGCTAGGATATGAAAAGACCATACATGTTGAAACACCTATGACTTATGCTTCTAGGGGTTATATCATTGATGTTTTTTCTATTAATTATTCAAAGCCTATAAGAATAGAGTTCTTTGATGATTTAATTGATTCCATTAGATTTTTTGATATTAATAGTCAACAAACCATAGAAACGGTTGAAGAAGTAGATATTTGTTTTGCCAAGGATGTTTTCTTTTCTGAAGAAGAAAAAGCATATTTAAAAGAAAATGTAGAAGCTACAAGTGGTGAATTAGAATTAAATCTAGAATATTTATTTAATGATGTATTTAGACAATCATCATATTTTTTCTATAGCTTTTTTAAGAAGCAACATTTAATTGATTATGGTGATTTCAATATTTATCTTAGTGATAAAGACAAGATAGATGAACATCTTAAACTTTTAAGTGAGGAAACTATCTCTTATATACAAGAAATGTATGAAGAAAAAAAGCTTCCTTTAAAGTTCTATGTATATGAAGATTTTAATCGCTTATTGTTTAATCAAAGGGTAATTAAGGGCGCTCCTTTTTCTAATCCTTTTTCTAAAATCGAAGAAGTTGATTTGCCATATGGAAATCTTGAATATTTACTTTCTATTATTGAAAAAGAAAGTGCTGAGTATAAGCTTATTGTTTTAGATGGCAAAGACGCGGAAAATGTTGTTGATTGTTTAAATAGACAACATATCAAATATAGTGTTTATACTGATTCATTTAAAAAGGGCATAAATGTTCTTGTTTCTTATTGTTTTGGTGGTTTTAAATATGATGATTTAATTGTATATACAAGCGATGAACTACTTAAACAAAGAAAACATGTTGGGCGTTTTGCGTCTAAATATGAAGAGGCACGTACTTTAAATTCTTATGAAGAATTAAAAGCTGGTGATTATGTAGTCCATGATCAATATGGTATTGGTCAATATGTGGCCATTGAGACAAGAGAAGTTAATGGCATCTCTTTGGATTATTTAAAGATTATATATAAAGGCAATGCTGAGCTTTTAGTTCCTTTATCACAGTTTTCTTTAGTTAGAAAATATGTTTCTAAGGAAGGCGTGGTGCCAAAGCTTCATAAGCTTGGTTCTAAGGAATGGATTGAGACTAAGAAAAAGGTTGAAGAAAATGTAGAAGAGTTAGCTTCTAGACTTATCGCTTTATATGCTAAAAGAGATGGCGATATTGGTTTTGCGTGTAAGAGTGATTCTATTATGCAAGAAGAATTTGAAAATACTTTTGCCTATGAATTAACACTTGATCAACAAAAGGCAATTGAAGAAGTAAAAAGAGACATGGAATCAAGTAAACCAATGGATAGGCTTTTATGTGGTGATGTTGGTTTTGGTAAGACAGAAGTGGCATTACGTGCAGCTTTTAAGGCTGTTGATAATGGCAAACAAGTAGCTTATTTATGTCCTACTACTATTTTGTCTTTACAACATTTCAATACTTTTAAGTCACGTTTAAAGGATTTTCCGGTACGTGTGGAATTGTTAAATCGTTTTGTTGAAGAAAAAAGACAAAGAGAAATATTAGATGACTTAGCTTGTGGTAAGGTTGATATTTTAATTGGTACGCATCGTATATTATCTAAGGATGTTAAGTTTAAGGATTTGGGCTTATTAATTATTGATGAGGAACAAAGATTTGGTGTTGAACATAAGGAAAGGATAAGAGAGCTAAAGGAATCGGTAGATGTTTTATCATTAAGTGCGACACCAATTCCAAGAACCCTACAAATGTCTTTGATTGGTATTAGAGGTTTATCTACTTTAGATACACCACCTTTAAATAGGTATCCAGTTATGACTTATGTGGTTAATAAGTCTGAGAATTTAATTAAGGAAGTTATATTAAGGGAACTTGAAAGAAAGGGCCAAGTCTTTTATTTGTTTAATAATGTTGAAGAAATTGATAGAGTTGCCAATAAATTAAATAAAGAGATACCATACGCTAATGTTGATGTAGTCCATGGGCAAATGTCTAAGGAACAAATAGAAGATGTTATGTTGAGGTTCTACAATAATGAGATAAATGTTTTAGTATGTACAACAATTGTGGAAACAGGATTAGATATTCCAAATGCTAATACAATTATTATTGATAATGCTCAAAACTTTGGTTTGGCCCAACTTTATCAAATAAAGGGTAGAGTTGGTAGAAGTGATAGGGTAGCTTATGCCTATCTTTTGATTCCTGAAAAGAAACAATTAAAGGAAATTTCTTTAAAGCGTTTAGAAGCCATCAAGGAGTTTACTACACTTGGAAGTGGGTACAAGATTGCGATGAGGGATTTAACTATTAGGGGCGCTGGTGATTTACTTGGGCCCAAGCAATCTGGTTTTATTGATAATGTTGGCTTGGATTTATATCTTGCGATGTTAAATAAGGCTATTAAGAATCAAAAGAATCCTGAAAATAAAGAATTAAAACCAGATAATAAGAAGGCCGTTAATATCAGGCTTGAGTCATATATTCCTGAAGACTTTGCGGATAATGATTATGAGAAATTAAATATGTATCATGAGCTTGATATGATTGATAATAAGGATGATTTATTAAAGTATTATTTAAAGATTGAAGATGAATATGGTCATTTGCCAAAACAGGTTAAGTCACTGTTTGAAAAGAAGAAATTAGAGCTTTTATATAGTTTGAATTATATAAGCAAGATAGCTAATCGTGATGGTACTTTTACAATTGTCTTAAGTAAGGAATTTTCGGATAATATTGATGGAGCTAAACTTTTTGAATTATGTAACCAAATAAGTAGGGATATAAAGATTGCCTATAAGAACAACCAATTAGAACTATATGTTACTAATCAAAAAGACGCTGTTGAAAAGATATTAAAATTAGTAGATAGATTAGAAGAAGTAAAAAGATGAGAATTGATAAATATTTAAAGGTCGCAAGAATTTTAAAGAAAAGAACTGTTGGCAAAGAATTGGCCTTAAATGGTCGTCTTTTAATTAATGATAGAGTAGCTAAGGCAAGTAGTGAAATAAAAGTAGGCGATGTTATTACGATTGAATTTGGCCACCGTACTTTTAAGGTAAGAGTGTTAGAAGTAAGAGATAATGCCTCTAAGCAAGATGCTTTGTCGATGTATGAGGTTATTGAAGAAATCAAAAACAGTGATGTATAATTTTGACATGAGTGAAAAAACTATTAAAAAGAGAAAAGGAAGAAAAGTGAGTTCAAAGATTACTGGCAAGCTAATTTCTATTGGTTTGATTGTAATTGCGATAATTCTTCTTACTAATGTATTTAAACAAGTTAGATTACTATATACACTTAAGAAACAATCTGAGCTAGTAGAAAGTGAGCTAAGTGCTCTAGAAGATGAAAATGCTGCACTAGTTTCTACTAAGAATAAGCTAGAGGATCCAAATTATGTAACTACCTATGCTAGGGGTGCTTATATGTTTTCAAGAGGTGATGAGAAGGTGTTCTATTTGCCTTCAAGTAATAGTGACAAAGAGGCTTCTAGTGATTAGAAGTTTTTTTAAAGGAGTAATATGGAAAAACAAATCAAGAGAAATGATATCTATAATGGCAAAATTATTCATGTAGTATGTGATGATGTAATGTTAGATGATGGCACAACTTCTAAAAGAGAAGTGGTTTATCACAATGGTGGTGTCTGCATCGCTTTAAAAGATGTAGATGGCAAGTTTTTTATGGTTAAGCAATTTAGATATGCCCTAAATAGCGACATGATTGAATTTTGTGCTGGCAAAATTGAAAAAGGTGAAGATCCTGATGAGGCAATTTTAAGAGAATGCGAAGAGGAACTAGGCTACAAGGCAATCAATGTTAAAAAGTTTGGCTATGTTGTTCCAACATGTGGTTATTGTTCAGAAAAGATTTATTTATATTATGGTGAAGTAGGACAAGAAGTTGGTACGCATTTCGATAAAGATGAGCGTATTTCTTCGCTTAAATATTCAATAGATGAGATTAAGCAAATGATTAGTGATGGTACTATCAATGATGGTAAGACTATTGCGCTTGTGATGCATATGGAGATAAATCATTTAAATGACTAGTCTTGATCAATTTTTATATGATCTAGCACATACAGAAAAAGAAGATATTAGAGCTTATCTAGAGGGTTTTTTTGCCCCTGGCAAGTTTAGCCAATATTTAATTGATGAAAGATGTGATGATAAAGACTATAAGTCTATTGAATTGATGTTTCAAGAAGGTGATGTTCTTGAAAAGGCTAGTTCTATTTTAAATAAGAATCCTTTTTGTTTAGAGGCTTTTTATGTTTTTTATAAATTAGAAGAAGATCTTCCTTTATATTATTATTTTGAGTCTATCGCTAAAAGAGATGATGAATATGAAAACTTTTCTGATTATCATAAGTTTGTATATGAATCAATTATTACTTGTTTTATCAATTTCTTAAGTGATATTGGTAATATTAGTTCAGCCATCAATAATTTAAAGATAATGATGTCTAAAAGTGATGCGCTCTATAATAACAATCTATTTAGGTTATGTTACTTATATGCCATGGTAGAAAATCTAGATGATTATTATGATTTATATTTATCAACAGGCTTTAAAGATGCGGTTTCCTATATCTTACTAATTGTTGTTTGTCTTAAGCATAATGATACTTTAAAGGCAAAAGAAGTTTACTTAGAATTTTTAAATACCTATAAGTATGGTGAATATATAGATCATATATGGGATTTAGAAGACAACAATGAAGATGAAGCGCTAGAGATTAAGCTGGCTTTAAGGGTTTGCCATGATGATTTATTGGCTGTTCCTTATTTTTATTCATGGTGTCTTGATAATAAAGAAAAGATTGTTGAGTCTTAATTTAGCACTTGTTTAATTTTTAATTGTCTTATTATGTTTTATAATAGGGCCATGGAAGTAGATGTTAAAAAAATAAAAGGTTTAAAAGAAGAGTTTACTAAAATCGATTCCAAGGAAGAAGAGTCTTTATATATTACTGAAAATGGCAGTATTAAATATGTTTTAT
>CAVGFC010000048.1:0-9770 GCA_963628775.1 Acutalibacteraceae bacterium | reverse complement strand
CCAGATATTGCCAACCATGTTTATAAATTTGAAAGAGGCTATAGTAAGCTAGTTAACCTATGGGGTGCTGACCACCATGGTTATATCCCAAGAATGAAGGCCGCTATTGAGGCTATGGGTTATCCAAAGGATGCCTTAGAAGTAGATATCATTCAAATGGTAAGACTTGTTGAAAATGGCGAAGAAGTTAAGATGAGTAAGCGTACAGGCAACGCTGTTACAATTAGAGAACTATGTGATGATGTAGGTGTTGATGCTGCTAGATATTTCTTCTTGTCAAAGGCCTTAGATACGCAATTTGATTTTGATTTAGGTCTTGCTAGAAGTCAAAGTAATGATAATCCAGTTTATTATGTTCAATATGCTTATGCACGTATTTGTTCAATTTTAAAGAATGCTCCTGAATTTAATAAACAAGAAGCATATACTTTACTAAATCATGAAAAGGAAACTGATTTATTGAAACATATCAATGAATTTAGTGATACTGTAAGTGATTGTGCAGTTAATCGTAGTCCTAATAAGCTATGCAATTATGGCCAAAAGCTTGCGACTTATTTCCATTCTTTCTATGGCAATTGTAAGGTAATTGATGATAATAATAAGGAATTAATGAATGAAAGATTATGTCTTCTTGAGGCAACACGTATTACTTTAAAGAATACGCTAAATCTTCTAGGCATTAATGCTCCTGAAAAAATGTAATAACAAGCCTCTTAAGGGAGGCTTTTGTTATGGTATAATCCCATAATAAGGAAAGAAAACATGGATTTAGAAATTAATAAAGAAATAAGTGATGACAAAATTAAGATAGATCTTAAGGGAAAGCTTGATACTTCAACTTATACAAGCTTAGAGGATCAAATAGAAGACCTTGATAAATATAGAGATATTACTTTTGATTTTCTTGATTTGAATTATATTTCTTCAGTTGGCCTAAGAATTTTGCTTAGAGCTTATAAAAGCACTTTGGCAAATGGAGGCAAGTTAATGGTTATCAATTTAAATGAGACGGTTAAAACCATTTTTGAAGAAACAGGTTTTATAGATTTATTGGAGAACTAATATGAGATGGTCGTTTATTTTGACAATCATACTTCCTGCTGCTGTATCTTTTTTGTTTGATTTCTTAGAAAAACATAGCGGCTTTTCAAAAATATCACGCAGCCATAAACAGTTAATTATTGGTGTTACTTTTGGTTTATGTTCTGTGTGTGCTACTGAATTTGGTATTGCTTATAATGAAGGCATATTAAACGTAAGAGATGCTGCACCAATTTGTGCAGGCTTGTTGTTTGGTGCTCCTGCAGGCTTGATTGCGGGTGTTATTGGTGGTGTTGAAAGATGGTTCTCTGTTATGTGGAACTATAGTTATTTCACAAGAATCGCTTGTACTCTTTCAACAATCTCTTGTGGTCTTAATGCTGGAATTATCAGAATTATTGTCTTCGAACAAAAGCGTCCATCTTTTTCTTTTGGACTTGCGATTGGTATAGCTTCTGAAGTATTACATATGTTATTGATTTTAATTACTAACATGTCTAATATGTCTGATGCTTTTGAATATGTTTCTTATTTAGCACTTCCAATGATATTGTTGACAACTTTATCAGTTGGATTAGCCTTTGTGGCGGTTGGTAAAAGAGTTATTCATACTGCTAGACCTCGTCCTATGATTCATGATTTCGCAAATGCTTTATTTATTGCGGTTGTGGTTATGTTTATTGTTTCAGCATCTTTAACTCAAGCCATCAATGGCAATCTTGCGAAAAGTGAAGCTAAGGATTTATTAGATTATAATCTTAATGACATTACCAATGAAATAGATGCTAATGGTATCTCTTATGCTATTAAGCATTGGCGTGTTGGTCAATCTGGTGGTTTGGTAATCTTAGATAGGGATATGCAATTACTTTCAGCTACTAAGGCTGGTTATCCTTATTTAATTGATACTATTCCTGATGTTGATATAAAAAGTGATACTTTCTATGAAATAAAAATAAGGGGTGAAGATACTTATTGTGAATTTAGACAAGTTGGAATCTATTATGCTTTTGCTTTTATCCCTTGCGTCGAGGCTGATGTTTCTCGTAATGTAACGCTATATATGATTATCTTTTTAGAGTCTTTAATCTATATAACTACTTTCTTTATTGTTTATCAAATATTGAAGTTAAAGGTTGTTGAACCACTACATAAGGTAAATGCAGGACTTGATAAGATATGTAATAATGAATTAGATACTATCATAAAGGTTGATAATAATAGCGAGTTTGCGTCTTTATCATCTGATATAAATCATACCGTTATGGTTTTAAAGGATCATATTGAGGATGCTAAAAAGCGAATTGAAAGAGAGCTAGAGCTTGCTAAGCATATTCAAAATACAGCTGTTCCTTTCATTTTCCCACCTTTCCCTAAGCGCAAGGATTTTGAGATATATGCTCATATGAATACAGCTAAGGAAGTTGGTGGTGACTTCTATGATTTCTATTTTGCGGATGATAATCATTTCTGTTTCTTAATTGCGGATGTATCTGGTAAGGGTATTCCTGCTGCCATGTTTATGATGGCTTCTAAGACTTTAATTAAGGGCTTAGCTGAAAAAGGAAATGATGTAGATAAGGTTTTTGCAGAGACGAATAGAAGTCTTTGTGATAATAATGATGCTGGTATGTTTTTAACAGCGTGGATGGGTGTTGTTGATTTAAATACAGGTCATTTAACTTATGTTAATGCTGGTCATAATCCTCCTTTACTGTATCGTAAGAATAAGGGTTTTGAATATATCAAGGATAAGCCAAGTTTTATTTTAGCGGGACTTGAAACAACAAAGTATACAAAACATGAATTAGATTTAAATCCAGGTGATGGTCTTTACTTATATACTGATGGTGTTACTGAAGCTAATGATATTAATTCCAATTTATATGGTGAAAATAGACTATATAAGAAAATCAATGAAATTAGCGATAAGGGTGTTGAAGATATTTGTTTAGGTATTGAAGAAGATGTCGCAAAATTTGCGGAAGGAGCTGAACAATCTGATGATATTACTATGTTATGTTTCAAGATGAATTATGCTCAATCTGCTAATAATATTGTTGTATATCCAGATGCCAAGGCTTTAAATTCGGTAAATGATTTCTTGTTAGATAAGTTATCAACTATTAATGTTTCAAAGAATATTTTAAATAAGATTCAAGTATGTAATGATGAGATTTATTCAAATATCATGAATTATAGTGGTGCTAGTAGATTGGATGTAAAGTTTGCCTTAAATAATGAACAATTGGTTTTGACTTATAAGGACAATGGACAGCCATATAATCCATGTGATAAAGATGATCCTGATATTTCTTTGTCTTTAAGTGATAGAGAAATTGGAGGACTTGGTATCTTTATGGTAAAGAAGATGTGTAAGTCGCTTGATTATAAGTATGAGGATAATCACAATGTTCTTTCTTTGATGTTTGATTTAAAGTGAGGTTTATATGATAAATAAAGCATTCTTGTTTGCGCTAAAGGCGCATGAAAACCAAAAAAGAAAAAATGGTGTTCCCTATATCGCTCATCCCTTTGCGGTGGCGATGGAACTTGCGAAAAATGGTGCTAGTGATGATTTAATTGCGGCAGGTTTATTACATGATACCGTCGAAGATACTTCTACTAGTTATGAGGATTTAAAGTCTGAATTTAATGATAATATAGCTGATATTGTGGCCTTTGATAGCGAGGATAAGAGATTATCTTGGGAAGAGAGAAAACAAGCGATTATTGATTCTTTAAAAAATGCCGATAATAAAGACTATCAAATGTTAATATGTGCTGATAAGCTTTCTAATATAAGAGATATAGAAGAAAGTCTTAAATTAGATGGTGAAAAGATTTGGACTGTATTTAGAAGAGGCAAAGATAAACAAGAATGGTTTTATAGAAGTCTTGTAGAGGCTATGTCACCACTGAGTGATTTACAAATGTATAAGGATTTTAAGGAAAGCGTAGAAAGGGTATTTAAATAATATGGAAATCAAATTAGAAAACAAAAATGGCTTAACTTATGTTTATCTTTTTGGAAGTATTACTTCTGGCAATTCAAGTGAATTTGAAGAAGCAGTAAAAGATGAACCAAAGGGTGATGGTATAGTTATTGATGCTAAAGACTTAGAATTTATTTCAAGTGCTGGCTTAAGAGTAATTCTTGCATGTAAGAAAAGATGTGGGGATAAGACTTTTAAAATTATCAATGTCAATAACGATGTAAAAAATATTTTTGATGTAACAGGCTTTTCAGAAATCATGGATATTTCAGGCACAACAAGGGAAGTAAGCGTTGAAGGATGCGAGCTAATTGGTGCAGGTGCATGTGGTGAGTGTTTTAGAATTGATGATGAAACAATTATCAAATTATATTATCCAAGTGTAAGTGAAGAAGATATCGAAAGAGAAAAGGCCTTAGCTAAAAAGGCGTTTGTGCTAGGTGTTCCAACCGCAATTTCTTATGATATTGTTAAGTCTAATGGTAGAACTGGTGTGGTATATGAGCTTATTAAGTCAAAGACGCTAGGTGAACTTATTAGAAATGATTATGAAAATCGTGAAAAGTATATTGATTTATATGTTGATGTATGTAAGAAAATCAGCACAATTAAAAGTGA
Organism: Acutalibacteraceae bacterium; assembly: GCA_963628775.1. Lineage (GTDB taxonomy): Bacteria > Bacillota_I > Bacilli_A > Erysipelotrichales > Erysipelotrichaceae > Colivicinus. Next base: position 5,112 of record CAVGFC010000048.1, on the reverse strand, counting down.
AGACAGTGATATTCCTTCTTTTGTTGAACTAAATCGTGAAGATATCAAAAAGATTGATATGATTAGCGAAGAAGAGAAACAATATTTGCATAAGTTCTTAGACTTAATTCCAAGTGAAAACACATGTATCCATGGTGATTTAAATATCAACAATATCATGGTTGAAAATGGTGAGTGTTGTTTAATTGATATGGGCGAATTCTCAAGAGGCAATCATTTATTTGATGTTTCAAGAATTATTTTCTCAATGGAATACGCTAATACACCAAAGGGTGAATATAATTCTTTCTATAAGATGAGCAGTGAACAAGTAAGTGAAGTTTACAAGTCATTTATGACTAAGTATTTCAATGAAGATTTAGAAGCAATTAAAAAGGATGAAGAACTAAAATGGTTATATCCACTTGCTTGGTTTAGATGTTGCACCGCAATGCTTAGAAAAGATAGATGGACTAAGGAAATGAGAGACTTAGGTCTTGACTTATTCTATAATCATTTACTTCCTTTTATAAAAGAAGTTTCAAATGCATAAATAAAAATTATTAAAAGTCTTGAATTAATTGTTTGTTTATGCTTAAAAGCTTTTTTGTATAATTGCGTTTAATTCACCAAAACGGTCATTTTGACCGTTTTATTGATTATCTTTTTTGTACAATAACGCTGTGGAGGAAAAATCTATGTCTAAAAAAATTCGTATTCCTAATTATTCTTTAGGGGAAGAAATTACTAATTCAATTACTCATGGTCTTGGTGCTATCTTCGCCCTTGTTGCCTTAGTGTTAATGATTGCTAAGGCGGCTGTTAATGGTAATACTGCTTTATGTTTTACCGTGCTATCGGTATATGGAAGCTTTATGTTTATTACTTATGTTATATCTTGTATATATCATGGTTTATCACCAAGACTTAAGGGCAAGGCGGTGCTTAGAGTAATTGATCATTGTGACGTTTATTTATTGGTGCTAGGTACAATTATTCCAGTAGCCTTACTTGGCGTACAAGGCTTTTATGGCTGGTTATTATTTACTTTAGCTTTGATGTTAAATGTTGTGGGTATTGTCTTTACCGCTATTGATGTTGATAAGTATTCAAAGATTTCCGTATTTTGTCATTTATTATCAGGTTGGTGTGTTTGTTTCTTTATTAGACCACTTGTTGCCAACGCTAGTGTTAATTGTTTCTGGCTTATTTTAGCAGGCGGTGTTTCTTATTCAATTGGGGCTATACTTTATTGGCTAGGTAAAAAGGTAAAATATATGCATTCCGTGTTTCATGTCTTTGTTTTGGCTGGTAGTGTTTTACAATGGCTAGCAATTTATTTATATTTAATTTAAGAGGTTTTATATGTTTGAAATAAGTGAAGAAATCTTAGAAGAATATGCTAATTTAGCAGTTAAAGTTGGTGCTAATGTCCAAGCTAATCAAACTGTTAATATCGGTTGTCCAGTTAATGCATATAAGTTGGCTAGAAAATGTGCTGAAGTAGCATATAAAGATTGTAAGGCTGGCAAGGTTATCATTGATTATTATGATGATGATAAGTCTAGACTTGATTATATTTATATGAGTAAAGAGGCTTTATCTAATTTTCCAAAGTGGCAAGTTGATAAAAGAAAAGAACTAATAGATGAGGGCTATTGTCGTATTTCGATCATTGGTTCAGATCCTGATTTATTAAAGGGGCTTGATCAAGAAAAGATAAAGGCTTCTAGAATGTCAATGATGAAGGCTACAAGTGATTTACAATATTACTTTATGAATTCAGTTGGCCAATGGACCATTGTTGCCTATCCTGAGCTTAATTGGGCTAAGAAAGTCTTTCCTGATTTAAGTGATGATGATGCTTTAAATGCTTTATGGACTGCGATACTTAAGACTAGTAGGGTAAAGCTTGGTGCTACTGTTTCTAATTGGGAAAGCCACGACAGAGAATTATCTAATCATTGTAAATTATTGAATGACTATAATTTTAAGTCTTTGCATTTTAAAAATAGTTTAGGCACTGATTTAAGTGTTGGCTTAATTGCCAATCATATTTGGCAAGGGGGAAGTGAAAAAGCTAGTGGTAAGTATCCAGTTTATTTCAACGCTAATATCCCAACTGAAGAAGTGTTCACAATGCCTGATAGATATCATATTGATGGTAAAGTTTATTCAACTAAGCCATTGTCATATGGCGGGAAGATTATTTCTAGTTTTAATTTAACTTTTAAAGATGGAAAAGTTGTTGACTATAGTGCGAAAGATAATGAAGATGTTTTAAAGTCAATTCTTGATACAGATGAGGGTTCTAAGTCTTTAGGTGAGGTCGCTTTAATTTCCTATGATAGTCCTATTTCTAATAGTGGAATTTTATTCTATGATACTTTGTTTGATGAAAATGCTTCTTGTCATTTAGCCCTTGGTGCATGTTATCCTACTACAGTTAAAGATGGTGAGAAATTAACAAGTGAAGAATTATTAAAACTAGGTGGCAATGATTCATTAAATCATGTTGACTTTATGTTTGGAAGCAAGGATATGTCAATTGTTGGTGAAACATATGATGGTGAACATATTGAAGTATTTAAAGATGGTAACTTTGTTTTTTAAAGTAGGTCTTTAATTGTCTTGTTTTTTAAATAATTGATAATTAAATCATGAAGCTCATTGTAGGTATTTATTACCGAACATGAGCTTTTTTGATTGCATATTCCATCTTGATTTATGCAGTTACAAGATGTAGCCTTCATTTCTTCTTCAGTTACCATGTAGCCTTCATTTCTTCTTCAGTTACCACTAAGATGTCATATAGACTATAGTTTTCTAGTTTACGATTTAGTTTGTAGCCACCACATTTGCCAAGGGCAACATCTACTAAGTTGTTTTTGGCTAATAGGGTCATTATTGATTCTAAGTATTTTCTTGAAACATTTAATCTATTTGAAATAGATGATAGACAAATATAGTTATTTTCACCATCATTTTTAGCCATATCAACTATGGCTCTTATCGCATATGTTCCTTTTGAAGATATTATCATGTCTTAATTGTAGATTATTTAATTCCTATTGACAAGGTAGGATATAAAAAGTAAGATATTAATTGCCTAGTAAAAAGGTAGGAATTATGTCGACTAGAGTTATAGAAATTATTACGAATTCATTTCCCAAAATATTATCGCTTGGTTTAACAGTAACAATACCTCTTGCGCTATTATCTTTTATATTGGCCTTTCTTATTTCAGTGCTTGTGGCCTTTATTAATTATGCGAAGATAAAGGTATTAACACCAATCACTAGATTTTATATTTGGATTGTAAGGGGTACACCACTTTTAGTACAACTATATATTTTCTTTTATGGACTTCCAAGTGTTGGTATTACTTTAAAACCATTTATCTGTGCAATATTAGTTTTAGGCTTAAATGAGGGTGCTTATATGTCTGAGACCATGCGCGCATCTTTAAATGCGGTGCCAAGTGGGCAAATGGAAGCTGGCTATTGCGTGGGTATGAATTATATGGATATCATGTTTAGAATTATTCTTCCCCAAGCTTTAAGAACCGCTTTTCCTTCTTTGATGAATTCGCTTATCGCGCTTGTAAAGGATTCTTCAATGGCTTCAACAATTACGGTAGTAGAAATGTTTAGACAAGCTCAAATTGTCAATGGTCGAGTATTTGAACCATTTGTTTTGTATCTTGAGGCAGCATTTATTTATTTACTTTTCTGCAGTGTTATTTCAATAGTTCAAAGAATTGTCGAAAAGAAATTAAATTTCTATGGAGGTGTTAAATGATTGAAATTAAGGACTTACATAAGAAATTTGGCGATGTTGAAGTATTAAAAGGCATCAATTTTAAGGTTAATGATGGTGATGTTATTGCGATACTTGGCAAAAGTGGTAGTGGTAAGACAACAATCCTTAGATGTTTAAATTTTTTAACTATTGCGGATAAGGGAACATTAGTCTTTGATGATAAGGAATATGATTTAAGTTCTATTTCTAAAAAAGATATTTCAAGCATTAGAAAAAAGACAGGTTTTGTGTTTCAAAACTATAACTTGTTTCTAAATAAAACCGTTTTAGAAAATGTGAGCGAAGGGCTAATTGTCGCTAGAAAGATGGATAAGAAAAAGGCGGAAGATATTGCGCTAGATGCCTTAAATAAGGTAGGAATGGCTGATAAAAAAGATAGTTATCCAGCAAGTCTATCAGGTGGGCAACAACAACGTGTTTCTATCGCCCGTGCTTTAGCTTATAAGCCAGAGGTAATTTATTTTGATGAGCCAACTAGTGCCTTAGATCCTGAGCTAATAAATGAGGTACTTATGGTTATGAAACAATTGGCTGACAATGGTATCACAATGATTGTGGTAACCCATGAAATGTCTTTTGCGAAAAATGTTTCTAATCGTGTGTTGTTTGTAGAAGATGGAATGATTATTGAGGATACAGATTCTAAGACATTCTTTGAAAATCCTAAGAATGATAGAATAAAACAATTTATTAAGAGTATTAATGAAAGGGTATAGTTATGAAGAAAATTATTTGTTTATTATTAACTTTATTTGTGCTTGTTGGCTGTGGTAGTGATACAAGCAATAATGAAAGTACTAGTAATGATTTACTTGCACAAATTAAGGAAAAAGGAGTTATAACGGTTGCTACCGAGGGTGATTGGTCTCCTTATACTTATCATGATGAAAAGACTAATGAACTTGTTGGTTTTGATGTAGAGCTTGGTAAGTTAATTGCTGATAAGTTAGGTGTTGAAGTTGAGTTTAAGGAAACTGATTGGGATTCTATTTTGGCAGGTGTTCAATCTGGTACTTTTGATTTAGGTATCAATGGTATTACTTATTCTGATAAAAGAGCGAAGTCTTTTAATTTCTCTGAGCCTTATTTATATGATCAAACAGTATTGATTGTTTTAGAAGATAATACTGATATTAATTCGTTTGAAGATATTGCTGGTAAGATAAATGCTAATTCACCTGGTTCAAGTTATGCTGAAATGGCTGAAGAATATGGGGCAACTAATTCTTATATCACAACATTTTCTGATACTGTTCAATTATTAACTAGAGGTGATGCTGATTGTACAATCAATTCTTTATCTGTTTATAA
>CAVGFC010000047.1:0-24449 GCA_963628775.1 Acutalibacteraceae bacterium | reverse complement strand
ATGCACTTTGAAAATGGTGGCAAAAAGATAGGAAAACTAGAAGAAATTGGTCCAACTAATAGAACTGGTTCTAAGGTTACTTTCATGCCTGATGATTCTATTTTTTCAACTACAACTTTTAACTTCAACACAATATGTGAAAGAGCCCAAGAAGAAGCCTTTCTTTTAGAAGGCGTTAAGATTGTTGTTAAAGACTATATTCATGATGAAGAATGTGAATATCATTATGAAAATGGCCTATCAGCTTTTATGGATTATCTTCATGAAGATAAAGATGTTTTACATGATACCGCAATTTTTACAGGTGAAAGTAATGGTATTAATGTAAAATGCGCCTTCCAATATACCGATGGTTATCAAGAAAATACTTTCTCTTATGTAAATCTTGTTAGAACACGTGATGGTGGCACCCATGAAGTAGGCTATAAGTCTGCTTTTACTAAAACTTTTAATGATTATGCTAGAAACAATGGGCTTCTAAGAGAAAAAGATAAAAACTTCGAAGGAAGCGATGTAAGAGAGGGTTTAACTAGTATTATTGTCGTTACTATTCCTGAAGCCCTACTTCAATTTGAAGGCCAAACTAAGGGCAAACTAGGTACACCTGAAGCTAAAAATGCGGTAGAGAGTGTAGTAAGCGAGCACCTTATGTATTTCCTTGTTGAAAATAAAGAACTTGCGACTACTTTAATTAAAAAGATACAACGTGCACAAATGGCACGTGATGCCGCAAGAAAGGCCAAAGATGAAGCTAGAGCTGGTAAGAAGTCTACTACTAAGGCTAAAGAAATCCTAAGTGGTAAATTAGCTCCTGCTCAAAGTAAGGACTATAAGCGTCTTGAACTATTTTTAGTTGAAGGTGATTCAGCAGGTGGTAGTGCTAAAAAGTGTAGAGACTCTAAATATCAAGCCATACTTCCTTTAAGAGGTAAGGTATTAAATACCGAAAAGGCTTCTTTACTAGATATTGAAAAAAATGAAGAATTAAATACGATTGTCCATTGTTTAGGAGCTGGCGTAGGCGCCCACTTTGATGTAGAAGACATTCATTATGATAAAGTAATCATCATGACCGATGCTGATACCGATGGTGCTCATATTCAAGTATTACTTTTAACTTTCTTCTATCGCTTTATGAGAGAGCTTATTGAAAAGGGACATGTTTATGTGGCTATGCCTCCTTTATATGGCGTAAAGACTAAAGAGGGTATGGATTACTTATATTCAGATGATGAACTAAATAAATATCGTGAAGCTCATCCAAGTAAGAGTGACGTTCAAAGATATAAGGGTCTTGGTGAAATGGACTCAGATCAATTATGGGATACAACAATGGATCCTGCTAAACGTACTTTGATTCAAGTAGGAATTGATGATGCGGCTTTATGTGAACGTAAGATTTCTATTTTAATGGGTAATAAACCTGAACTTAGAAGAAAGTGGATTGAAGAAAACATCGATTTTACTTTAGAAGAAGATTATAAGGTGGAAAGACATGGCTAAGAAAAAAGAAGAAATTATTGAAAATAATATATCAGAATCTCTTGACGATATCATGTCTTTAAGATTTGGTGCTTATTCTAAATATATCATTCAAGAAAGAGCCTTGCCTGATGCTAGAGATGGTTTAAAGCCAGTTCAAAGAAGAATTCTATATTCTATGTATATGGATGGTAATACTTCTGAAAAACCACATCGTAAGTCAGCTAAAGCTGTTGGACAAATCATGGGCGTTTTCCATCCTCATGGTGATTCTAGTATCTATGATGCGATGGTTAGATTATCACAAGACTGGAAAATCAATTTACCATTAATTGATATGCATGGTAATAATGGTTCAATCGATGATGATCCACCAGCTGCTATGCGTTATACCGAAGCTCGTTTATCTAAAAATGCCGAGATTCTTTTAAATGATATCGATAAAAATACGGTCGCTATGACCAATAACTATGATGATTCTGTTTTAGAACCAACCGTATTACCAGCTTCTTATCCCTTACTTTTAGTAAATGGTGCTACTGGTATCGCTTCAGGTTATGCCACTAATATGGCACCTCATAATTTAAATGAAATTGTTGAAGCTACTATCTATAGATTAAATCATCCTGATTGTAGTCTTGATGACTTAATGGTCTTTGTCAAAGGACCTGATTTTCCTACAGGTGGCATAGTACAAGGCTTAGAATCAATTAAAGATGTCTTTAAAACAGGAAGAGGCAAGGTAGTACTACGTTCAAAATGTGAAGTAGTAGAAGGAAAAACTAATAATTCCATTATAGTTAGTGAAATACCTTATGAAGTAATTAAATGTAATCTTGTTAAAAAAATTAACGATATCGCCATAAATAAAGATATTGATGGCATATCAGAAGTAAGAGATGAAAGTGGTAGAGATGGTCTAAAGATTGTTATTGAGCTTAAAAAAGACGCTAACAGTCAAATGATTTTGAATTATCTTTATAAGAATACCGAACTACAAATTAATTATTCTTATAATAATATCGCTATTGTAAATCATAGACCTACATTATTATCTTTAGCTGATGCCTTAGATGCTTTTATTGAATTTAGAAAACAGGTTGTTTTAAATAGATCTATTTATTTAAGAGATAAAAAGAAGGCCCGTCTTCATATTATTGATGGCTTAATTAAAGCTATTTCAATATTAGATAGTGTAATTGAAACAATTAGAAAATCAACTGATAAAAAAGACGCTAAAGAAAATCTTAAAAATAATTTCTTATTTAGCGAAGAACAAGCGGAAGCTATTGTTAACTTAAGACTTTATCGTTTATCTAGTACTGATATAACTGCTCTAAAAAATGAGTGTTCTACTTTAATAAAAGAAGTAGCGGAACTTGAATCAATCATCAGTTCTAAGGAAATACTAAAATCAGTATTAACTAAAGAACTAAAACAAGTTAATGAAACATATGTTACACCACGTAAGACTAAGATTGAAAAAGATATTGATGACATCGTTATTGATAAGATGGCTATGGTTCCTAATGAATCATGTTATATTTCTCTTACAAAAGATGGTTATATCAAACGTTTCTCAAAACGTACTTATGATTCTAATCTAAATAGTCTTCCATTTAGTAAAGAAAGTGATACGCTTTTAGGTATTTCAGCATGTGAAACGCTTGATACTTTACTAATCTTTACAAGTAAGGGTAATTATTTATATTTGCCTGTTTATAAGGTACAAGAATGTAAATATAAAGAAATTGGTAAACATGTTTCTACTTATGTAAAGATGGAAGGTAATGAAAAAGTAATTGGCGCTGTTATTGTCAAAAACTTTGAAACCTATGCCTTTGTGGTACTCGCTACTAGAAATGGCATGATTAAGAAAACATCTATTCCTAAGTTTGATGTATCAAGATTTTCTAAGTCTATGCCCGCTATTAAGCTAAAAGATAATGATGAGCTTGTTTCAATGTGTCTAGCTTATGAAAATGATGATTTAGTTGTAGTTTCAAAAGATGGAAGATACAACAAGTACTCCTTAGAAGTATTAAGTGATATTGCCCCAAGAGCTATGGGTGTAGGTGGCATTAATGTTAAAAATGATGCTTTGGCAGGTGTTATAAATGTTCATCATGATGGCAAAGAATTGTTAGTATGTTCTAGTAAGGGCGGCTTTAAGCGAATTCACTTTGATGAATTAGAATTTACTAATAGAAACGCTAAGGGTAATCGTTTGTTTAAACAAACCAAGACTAATCCTAATGATGTTTTATATATAAAGAGTGTATCAAGCTATGTTTCCTTGATGTTTAATGATGAACCAATGTCTATGATGCCAATATCTGATGTTTCATTTATGTCTTTAGATGCGACTTTCTCAAGTCCTATTAAAGTAAATGAAAATTATAGTTTTATAAAAGATGATATGTCTGATATTCCAGTAGTAGAGATGGTTAATATTCCTGAAAGTTACTATAAACAAGAAGAGAAACAAGAAGAATATACCCAAACTGATTTATTTTAAATATGAGTATTTTTAGACCTGATGAAATATTAAAAAAATTCGATGAATTAGATATAGATGCTTTAAAAAGTAGGGGTTTTAATACAATATTATTAGATGTTGATAATACTATAACTCCTTATTATGAAAAGCTTCCAGGAAAAGAAGGCAAAGACTTCGTTAAGAAGCTAAAAGATAATGGCTTTGAAGTATTTGTCTTTTCTAATAATACCGATAAAAGAGTATCTAAGGTAGCTAAAGCTCTAGATTGTGAATATCTACCTTGGGCCTTTAAGCCCTTAGCTTTTAGAGGCAAATATTTAATTAAGAAAAAAGGCTTTGATAAAAGTAAGGTATTTATCATGGGTGATCAATTATTGACTGATGTCTTGTGTGGCAAAAGCCTAGGCATTTATTCGATATATGTAAAACCAATTGTTGATAGCGATAGTTTTAGAACTAGTATTAATCGTTTTTTTGAAAGGAAGATTTTTAAATATATACTTCATGAAAAAGTGTAAAGGTTGTGGAGAAGTTCTCCAATTTTTAGACAAAGAAAAGCCAGGCTATGCCCCAAATGAAGACTTTGATTATTGTCAAAGGTGTTTTCGTTTGACTCATTATGGTGATACTTCTAAGGTTAATAAAGAAGATACTAAAAATGAAGATATTTTAAATGCTTATAAACAAATAAATGATGCCCTATTTGTGGTGATTGTTGATCCTTTTGATGCCTTATTTTTAGCTGAAGATAATTTATTATCTTGTTTTAAAGGAAAAGATATCTTATTAATCATTAATAAAATTGACTTACTTCCTAAAAATATCACTGAAGAAAAGATTAATAAAATTTATGTTGACGCTTTAAAGAAATGTGACAATGTTAATTGTTTATTAACTTATAAAAATGATGAAACATTTAATGACTTGTTTTTTGAAGTTCTTGAAGAATCAAAATATAAAAAGGTTGTTTTTGCCGGTAGAGCCAATGTAGGTAAATCTAGTTTAATTAATAAACTATTAGAAGATAAAGTGCTTACTACTTCCATCTATCCTGGTACTACCATAAAAGTAAATAAAATAAACTATAAGGGATATAGTTTTATTGATACAGCAGGACTAATTGATAATGAATCTTTCTTAAGTCATTTAAGTAATACTAATGTTAAAAAGATACTTCCACTAAAGACTTTAAAAAGACAGATGTTTCAATTATATGAGAATCAATCTTATATTTTAAATGGCTTATTAAGGATTGATATTAAACCTGTTAAGAATGCTTCAATTGAATTTATGATTAATAATAATCTTGAGATTCATCGCACAAAACTTGAAAATGCTGATAGATATTTTGAACGAAATTGTAAAGATGATAAATTAAAGCTATTACCTTTAAAGTCACATAAATATAATATAGATAAGTTTAATACTTTCTATTTAAAGGGATTAGGAATTTTTAAAATTAAAGGTAAGTGTGAAGTTGATATAAAAGTAAATGATGATATAAAAGTATATGTAAGTGAGGTTAATTTGTAATGTTAAGTGGTAAACAAAAAAGATATTTAAGATCTTTAGCTAATAATTTAAATAGTACCTTTCAAATAGGTAAAGATGGCCTAAATGAAAATTTAATTATTAGTATCAATGATAATCTAAAGGCCAATGAATTAGTTAAAGTAAGTGTTTTAAAAAAATGTGAAACAAGTAGTAACGAGATTGAAATTGAAATCTGTGCTAAATGTAAATGTGAATTAGTTCAACATATTGGTAGAACTCTAGTATTCTATAGAAGAAGTAAGGAACATAAGATTATACTTCCATGAGTAAGCAAATTGATAACTTTTACAAATTAGATTCCAAAACTAGAAAGTTCATTTTAAACAATGAAGATGTTTTAACTGACCTTGTTAAAACTAATTTATCTAATGAACGTTTTATTCATACATTAGGTGTGGCAAAGCTTGCTAAAGAGCTTGCTTATTATCATCATGTTGATCCTAAAAAAGCTTATATTACAGGTTTATTTCATGACTTAACAAAAGAGTTAAGCACCACTGAACAAAATGAAATCTTAAAGTATTATGATCCTAAAAAGTTAGATTATCCTGAGAAAGTTAAACATTCATTTACTTGTAAATATTACTTAAAGGAAAAGTTACATATCCATGATTCGGACATTTTAAATGCTGTATATAATCATACGATGTGTAATTCAAATGATAAGTTATCTTTGATTGTCTATATCGCTGATAAAAGAGAAGAGAATAGACATATTGATGATGAAATAGTCGAAGTTGCCAAGAAGGATTTGAAAAAGGCTAAGAATTTATTAATTGAAAAGTGGAAAGTAAAAAGAAGTAATGATTGAATTAAAAGATAAAATTGTTGAATTATTAAACGATAAACAAGTAGAAGACATCAAAGTAATTAACTTTAAGGATAATAGTCCTTATCTTGATTATTTTGTGATTGGAACTGTAAGAAACGCTAGAATGGCTAGTGCGGTTATTAATTATATAGAAGACTTGTGTGCTAAGGAAGGCGAAGACATTAAACCCAATCACAACGATAGAGAAGCTAAGTGGTTTCTTCTTGATTGTGGAAGTGTTGTTGTACACTTGTTCTATGATGGTGAAAGAGAAAGATATGATTTAGAGGGACTATGGAAGGATCTAATAGAGAAGTAAAAGAATATGAATATCTAGCTAAATATTATGATTATCTATTAGGCGATATAGATGCCTTTGATTATTGGCTAGAATATATTAATCAAGAAGACTTTAAGACTTGTTTAGAACTTGCTTCAGGATCGGGAGTATTGGCTGGCATATTAGAAAAACAAGGCAAAGATATTATCGCTTCGGATATTTCTGAAGAAATGAAAGAAGTTGCCAAGATTAATTATGATGGTGAATATCTTATCTTAAATATGATTGACTTTGACTTACACAAAAGCTTTGACTTAGTGCTTTGTGTATGTGACTCTATCAATTATTTATATAGAGAAGAACTACCAAAAATGTTTAAATCGGTCTATAACAATTTAAATGATGGTGGTAGATTTATCTTTGATATGCACAATCCCAAAAGATTAAAAGAGTTTCAAGATGAATATATCGAAGAGGGTCAAATTGATGAAGACACTTTCTATCAATGGACAATCAATTCCGATATCGATGAAGGTACTATTAATGAACATTTTACTTTCTATACTAAAGAGGGTATGATTCAAGAACATCATAGCCAAAATGTCTTTGATGTATATTTTGTTAAAGATGAATTAGTTAATGTTGGTTTTAAAGTAGAAATCATAGAAGACTTTATCGAAGATGAAAAGATATTATTTATCGCACATAAATAATAATACTTATATTAAAATTAGCTTATACTAGAAAGAATTTAGCTGTAGTTTTATTAAATATGAAAATATATAACGAACCTTATTTTGATAGAAATGCTTGGCTGTTGGCCAATTTTGATAAATTAAATATATCCAATCAAGAGGTATTACTTTTATTATTGATTAATTTTGCCAATGAACATAAGATTGAGATTTCCTACGAATATTTAAATGAAAAACTTAAATTAGGTAATAAAGAATTAGATACGATGTTTGCAGATTTAACAAGTAAACATTATTTAAAGATTGATCTCAATGAAGATGGCATTTGTTATTCAATAGATGAAGTTTTTGAATTTGATATCGTTAAATATGAAGAAATTGAAAATGATGATATCTATAAAACCTTCGAAAACTTTTTATGTAAGCCTTTAAGTCCAATTGAAAGGATGAAAGTCACTGATTTATTAAATACTTATGATGAAAACGCAATATATGATGCCATTAGGGTGGCTGAAGGTTATCGTAAGTATAATCTTGCTTATGTGGAATCAATTTTAAGAAATGAAAAACGCTGATTATATAATTGAACAATTAGATATTCTTTTTCCTGATGCTTATTGCGAATTAATACATCATAATAATTTTGAGCTTTTAATAGCTGTTATTTTAAGTGCCCAAACAACTGATCAAAAGGTTAATGGCGTCACTTCTTTTTTATTTGAAAAATATGATACGCCTCATAAATTAGCTAAGGCCGACTATAAAGATGTTGAAGCTATTTTAAAACCCTTAGGTCTATCTAAAAATAAGGCTAAAAATATTATTGAAACAAGTAAAAAAATAGTTGCTGACTATAATGGTGAAGTACCTAACTCTAAAGAAGAATTATTAAAATTAAATGGAGTAGGGAATAAGACAGCTAATATTATTTTAAGTAATTGTTTTGATGTGCCTGCCTTTGCGGTAGATACTCATGTTTCTAGGGTTTCTAAAAGACTTGGGATTGCTGAAAAGTCTGATAACCCAATAGTAATAGAAGAAAAATTGATGGCTTATTTCCCTAAAAGTAAATGGGGAAAATTACACCATCAATTCATTTTCTTTGGTAGATATAAATGTAAGGCAATTAAACCTGATTGTTTAAATTGCCCTTTTACTAAGATTTGTGATAAAGCTTCTTAGTTTGATAGATTGCATCCATTGTGATATTCATGCCAAGTTTTTTAAAAGTATTAACATCTACTTCACTTAATATTACGGTAGAATGCACTTCTGAATATTTCAAATCACTTAAAGCATAAAGTGCTTTTTGACATGAATAAGAAGTTTGTGAGGCAATAGCTAAGGCAATTAATACTTCATCAGTATGTAAACGAGGATTGTTACCATTTAAATACTTGGTCTTTAACTCTTGTATTGGCTCAATTATCTTAGGTGAAAATAGTTCGATATCCGGAAGTCCTGCAGCTACTTTAACAGCGTTTAATAAAGCAGCTGAACTTGCACCCATTAGTTTACTAGTCTTACCTGTAACGATGGTTCCATCAGGAAGTTCAATAGCTGTAACTGGCTCTTTGGTCTTTTTGGCTAGTTCATTAGCCACTATGGCAACTTTTCTATCATCTTTACTTGCGCCTGATTTAGTTAAAATATTTTCCAGTTTATTTAAAACACCTTCATCAATCTTATCTTTATGATAGTCAATTAGACCCTGATAATATCTTCTGATAATTTCTTGTTTACTTGCCTCTTTACACGCTTCATCATCGCTAATGCAATAGCCAACCATATTAACACCCATATCTGTAGGTGACTTATAGCTACATTTTCCAATTACGCTTGTAAGTAAATTATTTAAAACGGGAAAGGCTTCTACGTCACGATTATAGTTGATTGCCACTTCACCATATTCTTGTAAATGAAAGGGATCAATCATATTAACATCACTAAGATTGGCGGTTGCTGCCTCATAAGCTAGATTTATTGGATGATTAAGTGGTAAGTTCCAAACCGGGAAGGTTTCAAATTTAGCGTAACCTGATTTAATATCATGCAAATTATCATGATAGATTTGTGATAAACAAGTAGCCATCTTGCCACTACCAGGACCTGGAGCGGTGATAACCACAACTTCTTTATTTGTCTTTAGATATTCGTTTTTGCCAAAACCATCTTTAGATAAAATCTTTTCAATATCATTTGGATAATTATCTATTCGATAGTGATAGGCACATGGAATATTTGATTTCTCTAGTTTCTTTCTAAGGCTTGTAGCTTCTGTCTGTTTATTATATTGGGTAATAACAACACCACATATCGCAAGTTCAGCAGCTTTAAAAGCGTCAATTAATCTAAATAAGTCTTGACTATAGGTAATACCAATATCAGAACGCATCTTATGTTTTTCAATGTCATTAGCATTAATAACAAGTATCATTTCCACTTTTTCTTTGATGCTTAATAACATCCTAATCTTAGAATCAGGCATAAAGCCTGGTAAGACTCTAGAAGCATGGTAATCATCAAATAGTTTGCCACCAAATTCGATATATAAACGATTAAATTGTTTAAGTCTTTTAGAAATACTTTCTGATTGTAACTTTATATACTTTTCGTTATCAAATCCTATTTTTAACATTGAACACCGCCAATCAAATTTATAGCCAACTTTTCTAACTCTTTCTTATTTTCTTCACTTAGCGCAGATTTGATAGTAATATTAGGCTCAACATATTCAATAGCGTCACAATTTTCTAACATCTTTAACATTGTTTTATTTGCCAAAGGAGCCCAAGTACCATTTTCAATTAGCGCTACTTTTCTATTTTGGAAATTACGCTCAGTTAAATGATTAATAAATTCTCTCATATAAGGGAAGATGTCACCATTATAGGTAGTAGTGGCAAGAACTAATCTATCATAGGCAAAGGCATAAGAAATAGCCTTTGACATATCACATCTTGCCAAATCAAATACCTTGACATTTTGACCTTTTAATTGTTCGCATAGATAATCGATTGCTGCCTTGGTATTTCCATATATTGAAGTATAGGCAATCACAATACCTTTTTCTTCAGGAATATAATTAGCCCAATGTTTATATAAATCAATATAGTATTCGAGATTACTATCTAATACAGGACCATGTAGAGGAAGTATCTTTGAAATATCTAAACTAGCAGCTTTATTTAATAGGGCATCTACTTGTTTGCCAAATTTTCCAACGATGCCGATATAGTAACGTCTTGCTTCTGATTTCCAGTTTATTAAGGGGTTCGAATCAAGGGGGTTCGAATCAAGGGGGTTCGAATCCAATATGCCGAATTTACCAAAGCCATCAGCAGTAAATAAGGCTTTATCATATTGGTCATAGGTCATAATTACTTCTGGCCAATGAACCATAGGAGCAGCTATAAACTGCAAAGTATGCTTACCTAATGATAAGGTATCATTTTCTTTAACTATTAATCTTTTATCTTCAAAACTTGTATTAAAGAAATTCTTCATCATATTAAAAGCTATAGTACTAGAAACAATGGTTGTATCCTTATACTTTTCCATAAAGCTTAAAATATTAGCGCTATGATCTGGTTCCATATGTTGTATCAATAGATAGTCAGGTTTTCTATCCATGAGTACTTTATCTAAATTAGCCAACCATTCATCTTTAAAGTTTTTATCAACGGTATCAACAACACATATCTTTTCATCAATGATGACATAAGAATTATATGAGATACCATCTTTTACAACATACTGACCCTCAAATAAGTCAATATTATGATCATTTACACCTATGTATTTTATATCGTTTGTGATTTCCATGATTTTCCTCCATTCCAATTATAGCAAAATCAATTCTTGAAAATATTCAACAAATAAGTGACAATTTATTTATGGAAAAATATCAAAGTAGTGATGCATCTTCTTATATTTTAGGTATCTCTTTAACTATTGAAGCTTTAAAGAAAATTCCTAACTATATGGAAAAAGTATATGTATCTTCAAAAGCTATTAAAAATGAACAATTTAGCAAACTAAACAATTTATGTAAAGAATTAAATATTCCCTTGATTGAAGATGATGCTGTAATAGAAAAATTATCAGTTAAAGAAAACTGTTATGGAATTGGTTTTTTTAAGAAATATAAACATGAACTAAAAAAAGATGAACATATCGTTTTATATAATTTCTCTGATTATGGAGAACTTGGCACAATACTTAGAAGTGCTGTATCTTTTAATTTTGAAAATATTGTCTTAATTAACTCGAGTATTGATTACTTTAATCCAAGAGTCATAAGAGCTAGTATGGGTTCTATATTTCATTTAAATATCAAGGAATATAAAAACTTCGATGATTATTTTAAAGACTATAAATATAATCTATATCCATTCTGTGGTAATGGAACAATTGAATTAAGTAGCCTTGAACTTAAAAAGCCCTATAGTATCATCATCCCTCAAAACTATCATGATTTAGATGGTATCTTTAAAGATTCTTATTATTTAAAACATCAAGGATTAGATGAAATATCTTTATCTTCATTAAGCGCCATTGTTTTAAATCATTGTTACTTATCAAATCTTAAGCGATAGCTACAATGTTTACACAAAGGCATGACTAGCTTTTTATTATTTAAATTATTAAGGGCATCTTTATAGTAATCGCTGTTTAAGATGTCTTTTAATTTATTATCATTTAAATTCCCGAAACAGTTTATTCCACTTGTATCTAAACAACAGCTTGTTACCTTGCCATTTTGTAATATCGCAACTTGATCTTTTAAACCATGACAATAGCCAATATCACCAATATAGGGATTATTAATACTAGGCCATGTGAACATCTCTTGTATATAGATATAGACATTATCTTTTAATTTATAAGAATTATTCTTTTTGGTTTCTTTAAAATGATATTTATTTTCTAATGAATTTAAATAATTATGTAATTTAGCATCTAAATTATTTAAATCATAAAAACGCAGTTCAATGATTTTATTATTGTTGTGTTCAATCAAATAATCAATTGTCTTTAAGTAAGAACTTGATACATTAATATTACTGATTGAATGTAAAGATATAGATAGTTTTCTTAAACTTGAATGATTTAAAATACTTTTATGTCTATCTAGTAAAATACCATTTGTGACAAGTTGTAGATTAAATTCTTTTTTATCTAAAAGGTCCATTATTTTATCAAAGTCTTTATGTAGTAGTGGCTCTCCTAAGACATGCAAATAGATATAGTTGGATACTTCTTTTATAGAATCAAGATAAGTATCTATCTTTTCTAAGGGGATAAAGTTATTTCCTTTTTCTTCACTACAAAAGCTACAATTTAGGTTACAACTATTGGTGATTTCTAGGTAAACTCTTTTCATTTAACTAATTATAAGGGATAATTTAAACATGAGCGAAATTTTATATATTGATAAACCAAAGGGAATAACTTCTTTTGATTTATGTTTTAAATTAAGAAAAGTATTTAATACAAAAAAGATAGGCCATACTGGTACTTTAGACCCAAATGCTACAGGTCTAATGGTATGTCTTATTAATAATGCTTCTAAGACTAATCAATTCTTAGTATCGGCAAGAAAAGAATATATCGCAACTGTAAAAATTGGCATTAAAACTGATAGTGAAGATATTGATGGGCTAATCATAGAAGAAAAAAAGGAAGTAATGCCTAAAAGCCAAGAGATAGAAAAAGCTTTAAATTCATTTTTGGGCAAGTCAACACAAATTCCACCAATGGCCTCAGCTATTAAAGTAAATGGCAAAAAGTTATATGAGTATATGCGTAATAATGAAACAGTTGAAATCAAGCCAAGAGAGATAGAAGTATATTCTATAGAACTACTTGAAGTAAATGCTGAAACATTTTCTTTTAGATGTAATGTAAGTAGTGGCACTTATATTAGAACTTTAGCGCAGGATGTATTAAAAAAATTAAATATTATTGGAACATGTCTAGACTTAAGAAGAACTAAAATTGATGATATAGATATAAATGAAGCCGATAGTCTTGAAGACGTACTTGCAGGTAAATATCATACTCATTCTATATATGAAGTATTATCTAAATATTATTATGTATATAAAGTAAATGATTCAAAAGCTATTAAAGATGGCAAACCTTTTAAGGCTGACCTTAAAGATGAAACAATATTATGTGTAGATGAAAATAACATAGCCTTAGCGATCTATAAAAAAGAAGATGGCATGTATCGATGTGTTAGAGGATTATTATGATAGATGTTATCTATTTTAATGAAAACTTAAATATCGAAGCTAATGTTTCTTGTATTGGCTGTTTTGATGGAGTACATAGAGGCCATCAAGAGCTAATTAAAAAAACTATTGAGCTTTCTAATAGTTTAAATGTTTGTCCTATGGTAATTACTTTTAGTCCTGATCCCATATCTATATGTGGATTGGGTCATGTAGTTTTAAGTTCAATAGAAGAAAGAATCAAACTATTTGAAAGATTTGGCATAAAGAAGGTATTGATTATTCCTTTTGATGAAAAGGTGATGAAACTAAGTCCTAATGAATTTAAAGAAAAGATATTAGATAAATTAAATATTAAAACACTTGTATGTGGCTTTGATTTTACTTATGGCTTTAAAGGAAGTGGTAATGTAGATACCCTTAAAGGTACAAATATCAATTTATGTGTAGTACCTGAGTTTAAATATTATGGTAAGAAAATATCTTCAACTAGAATTAGAAAAGAATTAGAAAAGAAAAACTATAAGTTTGTGAATAGAATGTTAGGATATGAATACAAAAAATAAAGAAATATTTCTTCAAAGAGCGAAAGAATATTTTAAAGATGACTATGATAAGTTTGTTTCTTTATTGGATTTAAAACCAAGTTCTGGTTTCTTTTTAAATGAAAAGAAAGCATCCAAAGAAAAAATATTTGAACTTATCGATTTTGATTATGAACCTTTTGCGTTGAATAATAAATCGTATTATTCAAAAGAAGAATCTATTGGCAAATCTAAGGCCTATGAATTAGGTTTAATCTATCCCCAAGATGTTGAATCTTCTATGCCAATTTCTTTAATTGAAAAAGATAATATAAGCTTAGCGATTGATTTATGCGCTGCACCAGGTGGCAAGTCAATTAATGCGATTAATTCACTTGATGATAATGTCCTTCTTATTAGTAATGATGTTACTTATAAAAGAGCTTCTATTTTATCTAGCAATATTGAAAGAATGGGCTTTGATAATTGTCTTATTACTTCTTTAAAACCTGCTTATTTAGCTGAAAAGTATGAAGGATTATTTGATCTTGTGATATTAGATGCCCCATGTTCTGGAGAGGGCATGATTAGAAAATATCCAGAAATACTTGATACCTATAGTGTTACTAATATCAATGAATTAGCTAATATTCAAAAGGATTTACTTGAAAGTGCTTATAGGCTATTAAATGAAGGTGGTCAACTTATTTATTCAACTTGTACCTATGCATATGAGGAAGATGAGTGGCAAATAGATGACTTCTTGAATAGACACAAAGATATGTCTTTAATTAAGCCTTATAAGAAGCTGTCTTTTTTAGATAATACTGAGGGTCAATTTATGGCTTTAATGAAAAAAGAGGGCACTTTAACTTCTAAGAAATATAAGTATAAAAAAACTGTCAGTAATAAAGTGGTTGAGTCATTTATTAAAGATAATATAAATATAGATAATTATTACTTATATAACAATGAAAATAATTACTATATGTCTTTGTTTCCTATTTTAAATATTGATAATGGTATCTTGAGATGCTGCATCTATTTAGGTGAGCTTAAAAAGGGAAGATTTGAGCCATCACATAGTTTATATCGAACTAATCGTCTTGATTTTAAATATAAGTATGATTTAAATGATGAAGAATATTTAAGATTTATTAAAGGCGAAGAATTAAGTGTAAATCTTGATAATCATTATTATCAAGTTACTTATAAAAAATTACCGCTTGGCTTTGGCAAGTCTAGCAATGGCCAGCTTAAAAATAAGTACCCTAAGGGTTTAAGAAGGATGGTATAATTTAGCTATGATTAATAAGAACGAATTTGGAAGTGTTGAGGTCTCTAATAAGGCTATCAACGATATAGCGAATATTTGTGTTGAAAAAACTAAGGGTGTCTATCCAAACAAAAAGGATGGCGCTAGTACTTGTAACTTTAAAGATGATGAGTTAAAGGTTGTTGTATCTGTTAAGGTTAAACAAGGAATTGATGTTGTTAAGACTTGTAATAATCTACAATCTAAAATTAAGGCAGCAATTGGCGAGATGATAGGTATTGAAGCTAAAAGCGTGGATATTGAAATTCAAGGATTTGTGAGTGAGAAGTAGGGCAACCTACTTTTTTAAAAACTTAAAATGCTTAATCCTAATTTGAACTAAGCATTTTTTCATAAACATATTGGCCATGTTTCTTTGTCTTGTTTCCATATTGAATCGCAAACTTTGGACAATGGTGCAGACAAGATAAGCACATCACACATTTATCTTTTGTCCATACTGGTTTATTGTTTTTTAATTCAATGGCTTTAATTGGACAATTTCTAAGACATAATCCACATCCAATACAACTATCTTCAACAACAAAATTTTTAGTTTTTCGCATATTTTCATACATGGATTCATGTACTATTTTAGAAAGAATGACAGGTGCCTTATTTTTAGTATTTTCACCTAATTGCCTTTTATTTATTTTATCGATAATTAAATCAATTTCTTTATCAGCCTTGTTGTTAATTCTTTTTATTTTATCTTTATCACTTAAATCAAAGATAGGAGTCCAAGTATCTGGCATCTTAACACTAAAGCTAGATGATAATGACAATCCTTTGGCTTTTAAAATATCATTTATAAAATATGCTGTAGCACCGCAAGTTGTGCCATAGCTCGCTACAAAATAAATATATTCTGGTTTATTTATAAAACATAATTGTTCTAAATATTCTTTGACAATAAGTGGAAGTCCCCATGCATAAGTAGGGCTTATAATTCCAAGTATATTGGCATTAACTTCCTTTATATTGGTGATTGAAATTGCTTCATCATTTGTTTTTGTCGCAATTCTTTTAGCGATATGTTCACTATTGCCGGTAGCTGAAAAATAGATAATCATTAGTCTAGCCCCACAAATTTTACAAGTATGATATGAGGTACTATCTTTGATAGTAGTCTATAAAATTTATAGAAGATACCTGTTGTATATATTGATCTTCCATTTTTAGCGGCTTTTAAAGACTTATAGGCTGCAATATCAGGATTAATTATTGGTAATTTTTCTTGGCTTTTTGTTTTTTTCTTGGTCATTTCGGTAAGCATAAAGCCAGGGCATGTGGCACATACATTAATTTTTCTTTCTTTTAATTCTTCCCTTAATCCTAAAGACAATGCTGATACATATGATTTACAAGCACTATATGCCACAAGATTTGTATTAGGCACAAAGGCCGAAGTAGAAGATACCTCAAGTATCGTTCCACCATTAATTATGTATGGTAAACAAATTTTAGTAATGGCAGTAGTTCCTTTACAATTTAAATCTATCATTTTGAGCATCAAATCAAGTTCCATATTTTCAAATTTTCCACTAGAGCAGATACCTGCATCATTTATTAAAACTTTTATTTCAGGCTTTTCTTTCTTTAACTTTTCTTCTAATATTTTATAGTTTTCTATGTTGGTTAAATCTAAGGCAAGTATTAAACATTTTTTATTTGGATACTTATCAGCCACTTCTTTTAGTTTATCTTGTCTTCTAGCTAGTAACCATATTTCATCGATTTCTGGAAATAGCTTAGTTAAAGCATCCACATACCTAGCTCCTAGTCCTGAAGATGCTCCTGTAATAACTCCAATACTCATAATTTCCTCCCTTTACAAATGAATAAAATTAGACATTTGTAAAACTTATGTTTTAATATTAAATTGTTCTTAACTTATAAACTAGATACAAATAAGTACATATGTTTAAAGTTAGACAAATTTTAATATATGCAAAGGAAAAATATGAAATATCAAACTAATAAGAAATTAAGTAAGGGCCAAATAAGAACTTTAGATGCCTTTAGTAAAGAGATGTTTAAATTATTGTCAAATAAAGCTTTTGAAGAAATAACAGTAGGTGAGTTATGTGATGAAGTTAATTATCCTCGAGCTACTTTTTATAATTACTTTGATGATAAATATGATTTGCTTAATTATTGTTGGCAAATTCTTAGTGAACAAATTGGTTTTAATGAGTATCAACATAGTGAAGGAAATCAAATGCTGTATCTTTATTTTGATAGAATATACGACTTTACTTTAGCTAATATAAAAACGATTAATAGTATCCTTTTACATAACGATGAGTTAGGGTATATGTTTTCTAGCTTTAGAAATTTTCTAAATAATAAAATGCGTATTGTCTTTAAGGATTGTCCTGACGCAAATAAAAAAGAGATACCTAATCAATTACTTGCAGATCATTATAGCAATACATTGTTTTTGGTGTGGCAATATTCAATAATTAGCACTAATAATTGCACAAAGAAACAAGCACATAAATATCTTTGTTATCTCATTGATAACTTATAAAGATTATTGATTGTCTATATGGCTATTATAAAAGTAGTTTAGGTGGCTCACTTAATAATAAGTTATTGTAAACGTTTTCATTTGTTATATAATTTTATTAATGAAAACGGAATTAAATTCCAAGGAGGAAAAATCATGAAAAAGCTTATGACAATGTTACTAGCTTTATTGATGTGTCTAACACTTGTTGCGTGCAGTACAAGTGATGAGACCATTGATAATGGTGGTGACAGTGATGAAAGCGATGTTGTTGGTGGTGATTTAGTTATTTATTCACCAAATACTGATGCCTTGATTGAAGTATGTTACACATTTGGTGAAAAATACGGAATCAATGTAGAAGTAGTAAGTGCAGGTACTGGTGAATGTCTTGAAAGAATTTCTGCTGAAAAAGATAATCCACAAGGTGATGTAATGTATGGTGGTATGAACTATGCAAACTCATTTAATGCTGACTATGTTCCTTTATTTGAACAATATACAGCAGATGGTGATGACAAGCTAGATGCAGCTTATCAAAACTATAATGGCATTACAACTCACTATTGTTTGGATGGCTCTGCAGCTTTATTGATTAATACTGAAGAATATGAAAAACTTGGTTTAAATATCGATGATTTCAAGGGCTATGCTGATTTATTGCAACCTGAATTAAGTGGTAAGATTGCCATGGGTGATCCAGCTAACTCTTCAAGTGCTTGGGCTGAATTAACTAATATGCTTGCAGTTATGGGTGATGAACCATATGATGAAAAAGCATGGGAATTTGTAGCTGATTTTATCGATAATCTAAATGGTGTAATGTTGTCTTCATCTTCAGCAATCTACAAAGGTGTTGTTGCTGGTGAATATGTTGTAGGCGTATCTTATGAAGATCCATGTGTTTCTTTATTAGTTGATGGTGCTACAAATGTAAAACTTGTTTATCCAGAAGAAGGCGCTGTATGGCTTCCAGCTGGTGCTGCAATCATTAAGGATGCTCCTAATATGGATAACGCAAAATTATTCTTAGATTGGTTAATTTCTGATGAAGGTCAAGCTGAAATCGCTAAGACAACTGCTAGACCTGTTAATACAAGTATTTCTAATACTGCAAGTGAAATGACACCTTTCTCTGAAATTAATGTTGTTAATGAAGATGTAGAACTTTGCGGTAAAAACAAAAAAGATTGGCAAGCTAGATGGACTGAAATGTTCAATTCTGCTCAATAATTGATAAAAAGAGGTCAAAAATGAGTACAAATATTAAGATTCGTGATGCAGTTAAAAAATACGATAATAATACAATCATTTCTGACTTATCGCTAGATATCAAGGAGGGTGAGTTTTTCACCCTCCTTGGTCCATCTGGTTGTGGTAAGACAACACTATTAAGGATGATTGCAGGCTTTAATAGTATTGAAGGTGGAGATTTCTATTTTGGTGATAAGAGAATTAATGATGTAGATCCTGCAAAAAGAAATATTGGTATGGTTTTCCAAAACTATGCAATTTTTCCTAATATGACAGTTGAAAAAAATGTCGCCTTTGGTTTAAAAAATAGAAAATTGCCAAAAGAAGAAATTAAAGAAAAAACTGATAAGTTTTTAAAACTTATGAAGATTTATGAATATAAGGATCGTATGCCTGAAAGACTATCTGGTGGTCAACAACAACGTGTAGCTCTAGCTAGAGCTCTAGCTATTACACCTGATGTTTTATTAATGGATGAGCCTTTAAGTAATTTAGACGCAAAACTTAGGGTTGAAATGCGTTCGGTTATTAAACAAATTCAAAATGAAGTTGGTATTACAACCGTATATGTAACCCATGACCAAGAAGAAGCTATGGCAGTTTCAGATAGAATCGCTGTTATGAATAATGGTGATATTCAACAAATTGGTACACCAAAGATTTTGTATCAAAGACCAGCTAATTTATTTGTTGCGACTTTCATTGGCCATACTAATGTTTTAAATGGAAAGATTAAAGTAAAAGATAATAAAGCTTATCTTGTCTTATGTGATTGGGAGGTAGAACTTCCTACAATCAAAAAAGAAGAAATTAAGCAACAAGAAATAAAGGCTAGTATAAGACCTGAAGAACTTATCGTTAATACTGAAAATAGTGATGGCTTAAAGGCAATTATAGATGATGCAATATTCTTAGGTTTAAATACTCATTATTTTGTGCACTTAGAAGATGGTGAAAAACTTGAGATTATTCAAGAATCAACTATAGATGAAACAATTGAAAAGGGCAAGGAAATTAGACTTCTAATTAAGACAAATAAGATTAATGTTTTTGATAGTAATGGCGATCATAATTTGGTTGAAGGCGTCAAAAATGATTATGATATCTATAGGAAGTAGTGCTTATGAATAATGCTACTAAGAAGTATTTTGATGTTTGGAAAGTAATATCAATTGTAATATTGTGCCTATATGGATTATTTCTTTTATATCCTTTATATAAGCTTTTATATAATGCGTTTTTCAATAATGGAACATTCACTTTAGAACAATTTGAGGCTTTCTTTTCTCAAAAATATTATGTTAAATCTATCTTTAATTCTTTAAAAGTAAGTGTTTGTGCAACGGTTTTATCTTTATTAATAGGTGTTCCTTTAGCTTATTTTTATCAGATGTATGAAATAAAGGGTAAGACTATCTTACAAGTACTTATTATCTTATGTTCAATGTCGGCTCCTTTTATTGGTGCTTATTCTTGGATTATGTTACTTGGAAGAAGTGGTGTAATCACTAAATTTATTGAATCAATAATTCCTATCACAATGCCTAGCATTTATGGCTTTAATGGCATTCTACTTGTTTTATCTTTACAATTATATCCGCTAGTATTTTTATATGTTTCTGGTGGCTTAAAAAATATTGATAATTCGCTTTTAGAAGCTAGTGAAAACATGAGCTGCGGTGGTATTAAAAGATTCTTTAAGATTGTTATTCCATTATCTATGCCTACAATTATCGCTTCAGCTTTAATGGTATTTATGAGAGCTTTTGCAGACTTTGGTACACCTTTGTTAATTGGTGAAGGTTATCAAACATTTCCAGTAATTATTTATAATTCTTACTTCGCGGAAACTGGTGGCAATCATAATTTTGGTGCTGCAATTTCAGTTATCGCAATTGCGATAACGGCCATCATTTTCTTGATTCAAAAATATATTAATGGCCAATTCAAGTTCACAATGAATGCTTTGCATCCAATCGAAAGAAAAAAGATAAGTGGTATTAAAAATGTGCTTATTCATATTTATTGTTGGTTTATTGTATGTTTAGCCTTTTTACCACAAGTATATGTAATTTATACTTCTTTCTTAAAGACTTCAGGAAAGATATTCTTAAAGGGTTTCTCACTTGATTCTTATAAGTATGCCTTTACGCATTTAAAAAGGGCTATTCCAAATACCTTTATTATTGGTGGTATAGCACTTATTATCGTCATTGTGTTGGCAATCTTAATTTCTTATTTGGTTGTAAGAAGATCTAATACCATGAATAAGACCATTGATACTATTTCTATGATTCCATATATTATTCCAGGATCTGTAGTTGGTATTGCGCTAGTTATGGCCTTTAATAAAAAACCATTAGTACTTGCTGGTACCGCAACCATTATGATTGTTGCGCTAGTTATTAGGCGTATTCCTTATACCATTAGATCTTCAACAGCTACTCTTCAACAAATTCCGATGTCTATTGAAGAAGCTGCGATATCTTTGGGATCAAGTAAACTACAAGCGTTTTTTAAGATAACTGTGCCAATGATGGCTAATGGTATCTTATCTGGTGCTATTATGTCTTGGGTTACAATTATCACTGAACTTTCTACGGCGATTATCTTATATAATCTAAAGACTGTTACTTTAACTCTTGCGACTTATACTTATGTTTCAAGAGGTAACTATGGCATTGCGGCTGCATACGCTACGATTCTAACGGTTACTACGGTAATATCTTTATTGATATATATGAAGGTTACTGGTAGTAAAGAGATTAGTTTTTAGCTAATAATATAAACAGCTTGCTATTTAATCAAATAAATAGAAAGCTGTTTTTTAGAAAGGCATTTTATGTTAGTTACAAGAGATTCTAAGTTATCTGAAGTGTTTAATACTCCATCAGGTCATGATTTACTTGCTCGTTTATTTTATTCTTTGGGAATGGATGAAAGCATCATAGAGAAGACTTTTATCAAAAATATAAAATTAAAGAGTTTAAAGTATCTTACTTTTAATAAGCTTGATGATAAAGCTATTGATGCCTTTGTTGAATTATTAAATTGTTTTGACTTCAAGGATTTAAATGAAGAATGTGATGTTAAAGAAGAATGGTGGAAAGAAGCTGTTTTTTATCAAATATATCCAAGATCTTTTAAAGATAGTAATGATGATGGAATAGGTGATATCAATGGTATTATTTCTAAACTTGATTATTTAAAGGATTTAGGTATAGATGCCTTATGGATTTGTCCTTTCTTTGATTCTCCTAATACTGATAATGGTTATGATATTAGGGACTATAAAAAGATTATGAATGAATTCGGTACCATGGAAGATGTTGATAATCTAATTAATTTAGCTCACTTAAAGGGCATTAGAATCATCATTGATTTAGTTATGAATCATACTTCAGATGAACATGAATGGTTTAAGAAATCACTTGAGGGTATAAAACCCTATGATGATTATTACATTTGGAATGATAAACCCTTAAATTGGACTTCCTTTTTTGCAGGTAGCGCTTTTGAATATTATAAACAAAGAGATAAGTATGTTTTACATTTATTCGCAAAAAAACAGATTGATTTAAATTGGGATAATCCTTTAGTAAGAGAGGAAATGTTTAATATAGCTAACTATTGGTTAGATAAAGGTGTAGATGGTTTTAGACTTGATGTCGTTTCCATGATTTCTAAGGATAAGCCTTTAAGAGATGGTAATGAAACAATAGGCAAACTAATTGGTTTTACTGGTATTGAACATTATTTTCATGGGCCTAATTTAGATAAGTATTTAAATGAATTCTATAATAAGTGTTTAAAACCCCATAATGCTTATACAGTAGGTGAGTGTCCTGGTGCTGGTACTAGGGTTGCTAGATATATAACCGGAGATGATTGTAACGAATTAACCCAATTGTTTGCGTTTGATCATTTAGAAAATCCTGGTAAGATGCGTTTTGATTTATATGACTTTGATTTTAGAAAAGTATGTAGGGAAATGATTAGGTGGCAAGAGAATTATTCTAATCATTGTTGGCCTACAGTCTTCTTTAATAATCATGATAATCCTAGGATGCTTTCAAAGATTGATAAAAATAATGAATATACTGATGTCTTAGCTAAGATGTTGGTTACGATGCAAATGAGTTTAAAGGGTACTCCTTATATTTATCAAGGCGATGAAATAGGTATGATTAATTATCCTTTTACATCTGTTGATGAATTTAGAGATGTAGAATCTATTAATGCCTATAATCACTATACACAAGTCTTAAATTATAAAAAGGATTATTGTCTAAAAAGATTGGCTAGTGGTTCTAGAGATCATGCACGTATTATTATGCAATGGAGTGATGATAAATATGCTGGTTTCTCTAATAGTAAACCTTGGACAAGTGTTAATCCTAATTATCTTACTTGTAATGTTAAACAAGAGGAAAGTAACAAGGATTCAATTTTAAATTACTATAAGAAAGCTATTAAGCTTAGAAAAGATAATAAAACTTTAATATATGGTGACTTTGTTAAATTGGAATCTAATAAAAATATATTGATGTATAAAAGGCTAAAAGATAATAATGAATATCTAATCATCATTAATCTTACTAGTAAGGTACAAAGAACTCCATATAATAATCAAGGCGAAATAGTTTTACATAACTATAATGATGTTCAAAACTATCTAAGAGCTTATGAGGCTTTGATTATAAAATTGTAAAAAATAAATATTAGGGTAGGAATTTTTGTTTTTCTTGTCAATAAAGAAGTAGATGGAAAAACAAAATTATCGAAAAATTGAATTTACTACAAAAGAAACATTTTTATTCAAGAAACATGAAGTAATCGTTTATAAACTTAAAAATAATAAAAATGTGTATGTTTCTAGTAATTGTCATATTAAACCTAGAGGTTTACATATTATTCTTAAACATGTTTATGAAGCTTTGAAAGAATTTGATATTAAAGACAGCTCTTTTGTGATAAAAATTCTTTCTTATAAAGATGGATTGAATACATTTGGTACATATGACGCTATCTCTAATGCTGTTTATTTAAATGAAGTAATATGTGAAAAGGATAAAATAAAGACTGAAAAAATTGAAATAGGACACGTTGAAAGACATGAAATATGGCATTTAAAACAGGCAGAAAATTATAAAAATAGATTTAACTTAGATACTATAGAAAACTATGATGATTATATTGTTTATACAAGGGCAAGAGCTAAGAAATTTCTTGACTCATTAGGTATTAATGACGATAATGTAGGTGACATAAGTGATTATGCAT
>CAVGFC010000046.1:0-4350 GCA_963628775.1 Acutalibacteraceae bacterium | reverse complement strand
TTGAAGCAACAGCAACTTGGCCAATAGATAGATAAACTAAAGACATAACAACTAGCGCTAAAACAAAGTTCATAAAGACACCAGCTAAGAGAATCAAAATCTTTTTAAACTTTGAAATACCTTTTAAAGTTCTAGATTCATCAACTGCAATTGTTTCAACATCGATTTGTTCATCAAAATCATCTGGAGCATTAGCAATAGCGCAATAACCACCGATCGGTAATAGTCGAATTGAAAAAGTTGTTTCCTTGCCCTTCTTTTGGTATAAAGCCTTACCCATACCAATAGAGAATTCAGGAACATAAACATTAAATGCTTTAGCAACTATAAAATGTCCAAATTCATGGACAACTATAATCGCTAGTAACATTAAGATAAATAAAATAAAATTCAATACAATATTCATTAATTATTAGCCCACAAGTTCCTTACGTAATTTTTCGCCCAATCATTATAATATATAAGTTCATCAACATCAGGAGACTTCACAAAATGAGCCTTCTTAAGTGTTTTGATGACATATTGTTCAATTTCTATAAACTGAATGCGGCCATTTAAGAACAAATCAACAGCTTCATCATTAGCGCCTATTAATAAGGCACCAAAGTTACCACCATAGGCCCCGATTTCTTTAGCAAGTAAGACAAGTGGATATCTAGCATAATCTACTTTTCTAAAGCTAAATGATAAAGCGCTAGAAAAGTCCATAGGTTTAACAAGCTTATCACCTGCGTTTTCAGGATATAGTAGAGCATATCTAATTGGTAAACGCATATCAGGACTAGACATTTGGGCCATAACAGTACCATCATTATATTCAACCATTGAATGAACAATTGATTCAGGATGAATTACTGGTTCAATCTTATCATATGGTATATCAAATAAATAATGAGCTTCCATGATTTCAAAGCCCTTGTTCATCATAGTAGCTGAATCAATGGTAATCTTATTGCCCATTGACCAAGTTGGATGATGTAAAGCTTCTTCTAGACTTACATTTTTTAATTCTTCACGTGTTTTATCTCTAAAGGCACCACCAGAAGCTGTAATGATTAACTTTTTAACATCTTCTTTTTTATGTCCTTGTAGACATTGAAGGATTGCAGAATGTTCAGAATCAATTGGGAGTAAAGTTACGCCATATTTTTTAACAGCAGCATTGATAATATCGCCACCTGCCACAAGTGTTTCCTTATTAGCTAGTGCGATATTTTTATTATGTTCAATCGCAACTAGTGTTGGCTTAAAACCTGTAAAACCAACAAGAGCATTTTCTAACCAATCATAATCTTCTTCTTGAACGATTTGTTCAAGTCCTAAGTTGCCATAATAAAAACGAACACTAGGATATTTAGAAATAAGCTCTTGAGATTTTTCGATTGAATAAACAAATTCAAGATCAAATTCAGTAAGTAATGTCTTTAGATAATCAATGTTTTTACCAACAGAGACACCCTTTAAACATAACTTATCTTTATGTTCCTTAATAACATCTATAGATTGCTTGCCAATAGAACCACTGGCACCTAATAATAATATATTTTTCATAATAAGATAGAATTTAATACCGCAAATAATAATACACAGAAGACTACTGAATCGATTCTATCAAGTACTCCGCCATGTCCTGGCATAATATTGCCAAAATCTTTAATACCATAGTGTCTTTTGATTAGTGAAAATGCTAAATCACCAAATTCCGAAATTATTGGTAAAAGAATTGAACACATAATCACAAAACCAACTGATAAGCCCATAAAGCTATTAAAATAAGCATAGACAAATGAGAATACAAAGCCAAATATGACTCCTCCAATTGAGCCTTCAATAGTCTTTTTAGGAGATACTCTTTCATTTAGTTTGTGTTTGCCAATCTTTCTACCAACTAGATAAGCACCTGAATCAGTAAGCAAAGACGCTAAACAAATATAGAAGAATATTGAACCCTTGCCTATTGCGTATAAATTGATAATAAATAAAATAACATAGTTAAAGATTAATGACATCGTTTCAATGCCAAAGACTTCATCTAAACTAATATTTTCATCAATTATAGCGAGTATAAAAAGTAAAATAACTTCTACAAACAAAATTGGAATAAAGTAATTACCATAGGTAATTAAATTAACACATAGTGATACTTCCATTATTAGAAGCAGTAAATAGTTTAGTGGTTGTTTAAGGCATTTAACAAATTCATAAACACTTGCCACACCAATAAATACCATTAAGATATTAATGCTGATACCACCAAATAATAAGGGATATATACAAATTAAAATCGCAACAGCTGCGCTAATTAGTCTTTGTTTCATTTAACATCACCAAATCGACGAGTACGATGATTATATTCTTCAATACATGAATCTAAATCATCACAGGTAAAATCAGGCCAATAAGTGTCCATAAAGATGAATTCGCTATAGGCTAATTGATACAAAAGAAAGTTTGATATTCTTTGTTCATTACTTGTACGAATCATTAAATCAACTTCAGGAAAATCTTTTGTATAAAGATACTTATTAAAGCTTTTTTCATCTATATCGCTTACTAGTCCGTTTTTAAAGTCTTGAGCATATAGTTTACAAGCCCTAACTATTTCAGCTTGGCCACCATAGTTAAGTGCGAAATTTAATACAATACCTGTATTATTCTTACTTTGTTCAATGGCGCTTTCAAAAATAGTTCTAGCTTCTAGAGGAATTCTTTCCATATCACCAATCATGGTGATTTTAATGTTGTTTTCCATTATCTCTTTTAAATAAGAACTAAAGAAAACCTTTGGTAAAGACATTAAATAATTAACTTCATTTTCAGGTCTTTTCCAATTTTCGGTAGAAAAAGCATAAAGAGTTAAGCATTTAATGCCTAACTTATTTGCATATATAGCAATCTCTCTTACTTTTTCTGTACCCTTTTTATGACCCATGGTACGAGGTAGATTTCTTTGTTTTGCCCATCTACCATTACCGTCCATAATAATAGCTACATGATTTAAAGTATTCATTATTAGATAGTCATTACTTCTTTTTCTTTTGCCTTAGCAACTTCATCAGCCTTAGTTACATACTTATCTGTAAGCTTTTGAATTTGATCTTGCAAATCCTTAGAAGCATCTTCTGGAAGAGTCTTGTCTTTTTTAACTTCATCATTGCCATCTCTTCTGATGTTTCTAATAGCGACTTTTGTCTCTTCAGCAAACTTAGCAATATCTTTGCAAAAGCCTTTTCTAGTTTCTTCTGTTAAAACCGGCATTGTGATTCTAACTACTGAGCCATCATTTAGAGGTGGTAAACCAATGTCAGAAGCATTAATAGCTTTTTCAATGTCTTTTAAACTACTAGCATCATAAGGCTTAATACATAAAGTCTTGCCTTCTTGTACAGAAATAGATGCGATTTGATTAATTGGTGTAGGACAACCATAATAATCTACTTCGATATGATCTAATAGATTAGGATTAGCTCTACCTGTTCTGACCTTAGTTAAATTGTGTTCAAGTGCTTCGATAGCCTTAGCCATCTTTTCTTCTACTGTTTTAATTTCCATAAAAACTCCTTATTTGATGATTGTACCAACAGCTTTACCCTTAGTGGCCTTTACGATATTGTTTTTTACAGCCATATCGAAGATAAATGCTTGGATTTTGTTTTTCTTACAGATTTTAGCAGCTTGTAAATCGATAACTGCTAACTCTTGCTTAATTATATCATCAAACTTAAGTTCATCATATTTTGTTGCGCTAGGATCAATATTAGGATCGGCACTATAGACACCATCAACGCCATTTTTAGCCATTAAAATAAGTTCCGCATTAATATCAGCAGCACGCATTGCGCTAGCAGTATCGGTTGAATAGAATGGTTTACCAGTTCCCCCACCAAATACACATACTGTTTTTTTCTTTAATAACTTATTAGCTTTTTCAACATCATATTTTTCAACTCTTTGAACATCAATTGTCGATAATGTTTTAGCTTTAACACCAATCTTTGTCAAAGAAGCTTCTAGCATTTGGGCATTAATGACAGTAGCTTCCATGCCTATATAGTCAGCATTTCTTCTATCTAGTCCTAGTTTCTCGAAAGTGCGGCCTCGACAAATATTGCCACCACCCACAACAATTCCAACTTCTACGCCTTCTTCAACAAGTTTTTTGATTTGTTTTGCGATGTCGTTTAATACTTTAGTATCAAAAGGATTTCCTAAAGCCTCTCCTGATAGTTTTAATAAAATTCTCTTATACATGTTTTCTCCTTATCCTAGAAAAAAAGGACCATAAAGGTCCTTTAATTTAATAATTAGCCAATTTGTTTAGCAACTTCTTCAGCGAAGTTTTCTTCACGT
>CAVGFC010000045.1:0-4059 GCA_963628775.1 Acutalibacteraceae bacterium | reverse complement strand
TTTGTTTAACATTTATACCAGTATATTCACTAGCCCTTATACACATTTGTAAAGAACCATCACAAGCCTGCACATTAAATCCCAAATCTAAGAAATATTTTGTATCTCTACCAGATCCACAGCCAAAATCAAGTATAGTATTACCTTTTAAATATTTTAAAAAAGTATCTTGTGTTCGCTTAAAATCAACAGCTACAGTGCCCTCTATAAAGACATCAGCATTTTCATTATAGTAATCTAAGGTTTTATCATTCATAATATAGAGCTATCCCTTCTTTTCCATTATATATCTTTCAATTAACGACTATCGCTTCTTGCCTCACATGGAGTTATTCCATACATCTTTTTAAAAGACTTAGAGAAATAATCTGAATCTTTAAAACCACACATTAAAGATATTTCCTTAATTGAATAAGAAGTAGATATTAAAAGTTTCCTTGCCTCATTTAAACGAATTGATAAAAGTCTTTTGTGAATACTTGTATTAAATTCTTGCTTAAAATGATTATGCAAAGTACCCTTAGAAACATTAAAAGTATTAACCAAATCATCAATACTTATATCTTCTTTATAATGATTCAACAAATACTGTTGAACACTTAACGCAATATCATTTGAAGTAGCTTCCACCTTATTAACAAGCGTCAAATACTTAGCACAAATATCAACTATTTCTCCAAATGCCTCTATTTGTTTATAAGTTTGCCTACAAGCCATATTTAAAGCCTGCCTAGCCCTTTTAGATTCAAGTCCACTATCCTTTAAAATAGTATCAACATTAGAATCAATATCTAATATTTGACCCATCATAAAATAACCACTCAATTGTCCATAAGTATATAAAGGCACTATTGCCTCATATAGTCCACACCAACATTTATAAATATACATTTTTCTTCTTCTTCGACATATTTCCATGCCCCTTATATCACATTCCCTACATTTATCATCCCTATCTAACAATGCACAAAAAGGTGATTTATTCTTAGGATAAGAAGTGATTATATTGCCATTACTATCATATATAGTCATACTCATCATCGATACTAAATAAAAGCTTTTTAAAAGTGATTCTAATTCTTGCATAGTGTAATTATACAATTATTGTACTTTTTTCCAGTTAATTATATTTTTAAACCTTAAAAACACTATCTTAAATAGCTATATTAAAGTCAAGGAGAAATATATGGAATTCAATTATGAATGGTTAAAAAACCCAGAAATATTTAAAGTAAACAGATTAGACCCTACATCTAGTCATAAGTTTTATGCAAATTTAAAAGAAGAAAAAAGTAGCTTTATAAAATCACTAAATGGCACATGGAAATTCCATTACGCTAAATCTATTAATCAAGTAATAGAAAACTTTAAAGATGAAAACTATGATTGTTCAAATTGGGACGACATTAAAGTACCAGGACATGTAGAACTTCAAGGATATGGAAATATCATGTATGTAAATCAACAATATCCTTGGTCAGGAAGTGAAGGAATATTACCTGGACAAATACCCACAAACAATCCTATAAGTAGTTATATTACTTATTTTGATTCAGCAATTTTAAAAGAAAATACTGATACGAGAATTACCTTCCATGGCGTAGAAAGTGGTCTAGCACTATGGATTAATGGTAACTTTGTAGGCTATAGCGAAGATAGCTTTACCCCATCTTCATTTGACATTACCAAGTTTATCAAACAAGGACAAAATAAAATTGCCGTAAATGTATATCGTTTTACTAGTGGCTCATGGCTAGAAGACCAAGACTTCTTTAGATTCTCAGGTATTTTTAGAGACGTTGAACTTATATCTATTCCCAAAGTTCATATCAATGATTTAAAGATTAGTGAGGATACAACAGACTTAAACAATCCTATTATCAATGTTGAAACTAAGATATTAAGTGATAAAGACTACTACTTAAAAATATCCCTATTAGATAAAGATAATCAATTATTAGAAAGTACACAAACAAAAGACAATTGTTCATTTAAAGTAAGTAATCCTCACTTATGGTGGGATGAAGACCCTTACTTATATAATCTAATCATTGAAGTAATAAGTGATAATAAACTAATTGAATGCGTTAAACAAAAAGTTGGCATTAGAAGATTTGAACTAAAAGGCAACATCATGTACATCAATAATAAACGTATCCTATTCCATGGTGTAAACAGACACGAATTTACATATGAAAAAGGAAGAGTAATGGACTATGAAACCACCAAAAAAGACCTTTTAAATATGAAAGCCAACAACATTAATGCGGTAAGGACAAGTCATTATCCAAACAACAATTTCTTCTATGATTTATGTGATGAAATAGGCCTATATGTAATAGATGAAACAAATTTAGAAACACATGGCACCTGGAGTGAATTCTTTGATTTGAAACACGTTGTACCAGGTGATGATCCAAAATGGTTAAACAACATCATTGATAGAGCCAATTCTATGATTGAAAGAGATAAAAACCATCCATGTATAATAATTTGGTCATGTGGTAATGAATCATATGGTGGCAAAGACCTACTTGAACTATCTAATTTCATAAGAAAGAAAGACAATTCAAGACTTGTCCATTATGAAGGTGTCGCTAATGACAATAGATACCCTGAAACATCAGATATGATATCTAGAATGTATCCACCAGTAACAGAAGTAGAAAAAATATTAAAAGAAAACCCTGATAAAGCGATGCTACTATGTGAATACGCTCATTCTATGGGTAATAGTAATGGCGCCCTATATAAATACTTAGACCTAGAAGACAAATATGAAAACTACCAAGGTGGCTTTATTTGGGACTATGTTGATCAAGCACTATTAATAGATGGAAAACTATATTATGGAGGAGATAATAGAGATAGACCAAGTGACTATGACTTTTGTGGCAATGGCATCATGTTTGCGGATAGAAGACCTACTCCAAAGCTTACAGAAGTAAAATATTGCTACAGATGGATTAAAGCCAAAATAGATAAAGACAATATTCATATTAAAAACAATTACTATACAAAAGACTTATCATCGTTTAAAACAATTATTTCTTTATATAAAGATGGAGAACTTATAAACCAAAAAGAAGTAAAACTTAAATGTAAAGCACATGAAAGTATTGATATCCTAAATCCATATACAATTGATAAAACAGGTGAATATGCAGTTAATATATCTTTCTTTGAAAACGACAATGAAGTATCTTATGAACAATATGTTTATCCTTATAACAAGAAAGAAGAACATATCTTTAAACCACTAACAATCTCAGAAGACTTTCTAAATGTTGGTATAAAAGGTGCTAACTTTAACGCTATATTCTCTAAAAAGAAAGGCCTAGTATCTTATAAAGTTAATTCCTTTGAATTTATAAGAATGCCCCTAAGACCTAATTTCTTTAGAGCCGCAACCAATAACGACACTGAAAACTTTTATGGCTTTAGATATGGTAATTGGCTAGAAAACTCCTTATATGCCAAA
This sequence comes from Acutalibacteraceae bacterium, assembly GCA_963628775.1. GTDB lineage: Bacteria > Bacillota_I > Bacilli_A > Erysipelotrichales > Erysipelotrichaceae > Colivicinus. Next base: position 578 of record CAVGFC010000045.1, on the reverse strand, counting down.
TTAAAATACATAGGCCATAAAGAAAATAAAGACAATTGTCTAATCTATTATGAATATGAACTACCAACACTTCAAGACAATCCCCTAAAGCTTGAATACACAATTTATGGTGATGGTGAAATAGTAGTAGATATGAGCCTTAATGAATTAAAAGACCATATTGAAATGCCAGAATTTGGCATACTTTTTCAAACATATAAAGAACTAGATAAAGTAAACTATTATGGCTATGGTCCAAATGAAAACTATATTGACCGCAATAAAGGAAATAGACTTGGCAAATACAGCTACAAAGTAAAAGATAATCTAACACCATACCTATTCCCTCAAGAATGTGGTAATCGTACAAATACTAGAAATATTGAAGTAAAAAATGATTCTCATAGCCTAAGTATAAATGGCCTATTTGAGTTTAGTGTTTTACCATTTACTCCATATGAACTAGAAAACGCAAGACACTACTATGAATTACCTGAAACTTATCAAACAGTAATTTCTATAAACGAAAAACAAATGGGTGTAGGTGGTGATGATACTTGGGGTGCAAGAACTCATGATGAATTCTTATTATCAAAAGA
>CAVGFC010000044.1:0-37545 GCA_963628775.1 Acutalibacteraceae bacterium | reverse complement strand
CCATAAGCTACTTCTTCATTAAAACCATAGCCCTTTAAAATCGCAAACATAATATTTGGTCTAAAACGTTTGCCACCTTCTAGACAATATTTCATAGCCTCTTTAATTTCATTATCTTTATAAACATCTAAACTATTAAATAAATATGTTTCAAAATTAGTCATGATTTATTTCCTCTATTTGGCTCTCATAGCTAATTAATTGTTTCTTTAAATCCTTAGATAAATCTAAGCCTTCTTTATATAACTCAATTGACTTATCTAAATCAGTATTTTCATCATCTAGTAATTCAACTATTTCTTGAAGTCTTTTCATCTTATCTTCAAACTTTAATTTGGCCATTTTTTACTCACTTTCTTTACACTTACATTAATTTTATCTAGATATGTTTCAATTAACAAATCATCATCGATATTAACTTTATCTTTTAATAGCTTATTATCCTTATAAACTAGGCTATAACCTCTTTTAAGCGTATTATCTACGCTATATGCCTTTAGTAAGGAATTTAGCTTATCTAAATCATTTTGCCTTTTATTAAGCTTTATATTTAGATTAATAGCCATATTATTAACAGTATTATCAATATCTTTATTAATAGAAAGTAATCTATTAGAAAAACTATTAATTCTTTCTAGATAATAATCTAACTTGAGAGATGTTTTATCTATCAATAATTTCGGATTTAGAAGGTACTTGTTATTGACAAGAGAATCAAGACTATCTTTAATATAAGTAATCTTATTATCCATTAAATAATTTAATTCAGAACCTAAATCATCAATCTCTTCATTTACATCTACAATATTTGGCGTAATAAGCTCAATGGCACCTGTTGGTGTTGGTGCTCTTAAATCTGAGACAAAATCAGCTAAAGTGAAGTCTTGTTCATGCCCTACCCCAGATACAATAAATGTTTTTAAAGAATAGATGGTTCTAACTAATGTTTCATCATTAAAACAAAATAAGTCTTCAAAAGAGCCACCACCTCTTGCTAAAACAATTATTTCATAATTTAATTCATCTACTTTTAATAGCTTTTCAATTATATCTGCACTAGCTTGTAAACCTTGAACAATAACAGGATAATAATCCACCTTACATAAGGGCCATCTTCTTTTAAATTGAATTTTAATATCAGACATCGCCGCTGAATTATCACCACATAATACCGCAACTTTTAAAGGATATTTTGTAGGAATATCTTTTTTATGATCATCGGCAAATAAGCCTTCACTGTAAAGTTTATTCTTGAGCTCTTCATATTTGGCATATAAATCACCAATGCCATCAAGCCTTAGACTATTAACATATAACTGCATTTGACCACTTGCTTCAAATAAAGAAACAGAGCCTTGTAATAAAACTTTATCACCATTTTTAGGATTAAAATTTAAATAAGCTGCCTTTGATTTAAACATTACACAACTTATTGAACAATTTTCATCCTTTAGAGTGAAATAAAGATGGCCTGAAGGGCTTTTACGAAAATTAGATAGTTCGCCACTTACAAGTAAACTACTTAAAGCACTATCACTATCTAATTTATTTTTTAAATATCTAACAAGTGTAGTAACACTTATTGAATTCATAGATTATCCAAGACTCCATTAATATATTTATAAGAATCATCATCGCTATATTCCTTAGCGATTCTAATTGCCTCATCAATCACAATCTTCTTATTGTCCTTATTTAGATTATATTCGCTACATCCTACTAACAATATAGCTTGATCAATATAAGACAATCTATCAAAGCTCCACTTTTTTAGATGCTTAGAAATAGCCTCAATATATTCTTGTTCATGTTCAATTAAATCGTTTTCAATTGAACCAATATATTCATCAATATCCTCAAAATTATCAATAAAAGAACTAATCAAATCCTTATGAAGTAGAAGATGTTGATATACTGTAATTACTACCTTAATTCTTGTTTCATGTCTATTCATAACGACTATTATACAACAATGTTTTATAATAATTAAGTGGAAAAGAAATCGTTTATCTATAGATTTTTAGGACATCTAAAAACAGTCAACAGACACAGAAAAGAAGTAAGAAAGCTATGTTTTAAATCTGGACTTATCAAACAAGGCTTACTACATGATTTAAGTAAATATTCATTTATAGAATTTTTTAGTGGTGTTAGATATTATCAAGGATATAGATCACCAATTGACGCTGAAAAAGAAGATATTGGTTATTCTTTAGGATGGCTACATCATAAAGGTAGAAATAAACATCACTTTGAATATTGGATAGAGAAAAGCTATGATCCAATTAAGTATAAGACACTTGAAATGCCCCTAAACTATTTACTTGAAGCAGCATGTGATAAAATTGCTGCTTCCAAGATTTATCAAAAAGATTTATATACAGATGCCTCTGCTTATAACTATATAAATAATGGTAAAGATAAAATATTCATGGGCGAAGAAAACGCTAGAAGACATTTATTATTACTAGAATATTTAAAAGACAACGGCGAAGAAAAAGCCCTTGTTTACTACAAGAGCCTTTATAAGAAATGGAAAAAAGATAAGAACTTTAATATTTAGTTTCAATTTTTAAATCAACATTAAATGGTAGTTGTTCATAACTTACACCTGCCATATCTAACATCTTTTTAGAAACAACATTATTATCAGCACCATCATATTTATCAGATTCATAATATATTTTCTTTATGCCTGATTGAATAATGGCTTTAGCACATTCATTACATGGAAATAAAGAAACATAAAGAATGGTATCCTTTAAAGATCTAGGTGAATTTAAAATCGCATTTAGCTCAGCATGTACAACATAGGCATACTTAGTATTTTTAAAATCACCAGTTCTACTCCAAGGCATATTTTCATCTTTACAGCCCCTTGGCATACCATTGTAGCCAATAGATACAACTTTTTTATCTTCATCGACAATGCAAGCACCAACTTGTGTATTTGGATCCTTGCTTCTTAAAGCACTAAGATGGGCTAAGCCCATAAAATATTCATCCCAAGAAATTATCATGCTGCCTCCTTTGTATAAACTTCATATAATTTTTCACTAGTTCTATTAGCTAGACCATCTAATCCTAAGTCTTTATACATTTCAACCACTTTCATATCGGTTCCACCATATAATGGTTTAATTAGTGGATTTACAAAATACTTAATATTCATCACAAGTAATACCATGCAAATTAAAATAATCATATTCTTAGCAGGCTTTTCTTCCTTATAGATAAAAAAGAATAAAGCACCACATACCGCTCCACCAAGATGGCTTTGCCAAGATACACCAGGAACAAAATTAAGCATTAAGTTAAGTATTATTGTTGGCATAAACTGTCTGATATTAAAGAAACCGCTATAGGCAAAATACAAAACAAAATAAACAAATAAACAATATATCGCACCTGATAAGCCTATTGTTATACCATTTTCAGCAAGTATGCCAGAAGATACAGATGAAAATATAATGCCGCTAAATAAAAGAATTAAATATTTCTTTGTCTTAAGTGATCTTTCTAGTACTATACCAACATAATAAAAGGCAAGTAAATTAAATACCAAATGCATCAAAGATCCATGCAAGAAAGCATTTGTTAATAAACGATATACTTGATGTAGTCCTAAAGTAAAAGTATTATATTGAGCACCTAAGAAAATCACTACAGTTTCAATTGTATATTTTCTTGAAAGAATTGCGGTAATTATATACATCAAGACACAAAGTGCACATATGCTTAAAGTAACAGGAGCATGTAGGTCTTTAATCTTTTGAAGTAGAGGCCTTTTCTTAGCCCTATCTTTAATCTTTAGAAATGTTTTATTGATATTTAAGACTCTTTTTTTAATTTCGCTTTCTTCATCATTTACATCATGAACAACATCATAAATGCCATTATATTCTTTACTTAAATCAATACCTGAATGAAAGTTAGAATCAATTGATATGGTGGTATTTTCATCATTACCATCAATTTCATCTTTTCCAATATGAATATCTAATAGTTTAATATCATTAAGCGAAAATTGTCCTTTAATGACATTTTTATAAGTATTAAAACGATCATTATCATAAAAACTAGATTCAACACTAGCTGTAGTAATTCTTATTATTTGATAATTAGGATTAGTCTTACTAGCAATTAGTATTTCATTTTCTTTATCGAGTCCTTGAACCCTGAAAGAAACATAATCAAAATTGGTAATAAAATATTCCATTAATTGAAAAATTTTATAAGTATTATTTTCCATTTATAACCTCTTTACTTTCAATATATTCTTTCATATATTCAGGCATATCAGTTTTAAATTCAACTCTTTGTTTGGTTTTTGGATGAATAAAACTTAAATAATAAGCATGTAAAAATTGACCGCTTTCATCAATATATGGACCACCATATTTAACATCATTTAAAACAGGATGCTTAATAAAGGCCATATGCACTCTTATTTGATGGGTTCTACCAGTTAAAAGATTTACATCAAGTAAGGTTGAATCACTTAGTCTTTTTAAAACCTTAAATTCAGTTACAGCTTCCTTACTATTTTTATCAGTAACACACATCTTTTGTCTATCTTTACTATTTCTTCCTATTGGGGCATTAATCTCCCCTTCATTATTTTCAATAGTACCCTTTACTAAAGCATAGTATTTTCTAAAACAAGACTTATCTTTTAATTGTTCACTTAAAAAATTATGAGCATCATTATTTTTGGCAACAACCAACAAACCACTAGTATCCTTATCAATTCTATGAACTATGCCAGGTCTAAGTAATCCATTGACATTAGATAAGTCTTTACACTTATATAACAAGGCATTAACTAGTGTATTGTCATAATTTCCAGGTGCTGGATGAACTACAAGGCCTTTTTGTTTATTGATGACGATGACATCTTCATCTTCATAAATAATATCAATATCAATATTAGCGGGTTTTAAATCCGTTAAAACAAATTCTTCATATTCAATATCAATAGAATCATTTAATTTTGTCTTATAAGAGCTAGAAGTAGATTCTCCATTTACTAAAATCTTATTTTCTTTGATAAGCTTTTGAATATTAGAACGTGATAAAGGAGAATTAGCCGCAATATAAGCATCTAGTCTATTTCCTTGTTCATTTACTAGCAAGTTTATTTTTGCCATTTTTGTCCTCCTTTAAAAGCGCGATTATATAAAAGAATACACCAATTGTTAATAAGCAATCAGCGAAATTAAATATTGGAAAGTCCCAACCAAAGAAGATGAAATCTAAAAAATCAACAACATATACTCTTACTATGCGATCAACAAAATTGCCAATAGTTCCTGATATCATCAAAAGTAAGGCAGTCTTAGATAAATTATCTTTTGATTTAAGTAATAAATAAGCAAAGGCAATTAAACAAATTGGTGTGATAATCAAAAAAGTTGTGCGCGCATTTTGCATAATAGAAAAGCCCGCTCCATAGTTTTGAACATAGGTCAAAGAAAAGAAACCATCAATAATTGTTTTACTATCACCAACATTAAAATAAGTAAGGATAATTTCTTTACTAAATTGGTCTATCGCAACTAAGCTTGTAATAATAAATAAATAAATAATATAAATAAACTTATTTGTTTTCATCAATATAATTATTAACTGCTCCTTTCAAAACTATAAAAGGCACCGGTCCATTTTCTAAAATAACATTTGAATAAGAAATATAGTCAAACTTATCACCTAATTCACTTATAGCCTTTTGCCTTAGATTATAATGGCTTATAAAACCTACGCCATATCTAGAAAAGACAGTAGGCATTGAAATAACGGTTTCATAAATATCTTGGGCATAATCACTAGACAGAGACATTTTATCCATTAAATCCTTTACCTCATCTAAATCATAGCCAAGATAATTTACTGCGATATCAAAAATTGAATAAATAATATGCGAATTAAAAATTGTTGATTCAATCATTGCACAATTTATCATATCACTGCTTGGATAATCTAATAACTCTAAGGCATCTATAGCTGCTAAATCAGCATACCCCTCTGTGTAGCCAATAAAAGATTGGGTACTTCTAAAATTATGAGGATTTGTAAGCATGTAGTAACAATGTTGATACAAATGTCCTGGAAAGCCTTCATGGGCTAATACTTCATAGTTACTAATTCCAGTTCCAACATCAGTGAACTTAGGATTTAATCTAATTACATTTTGATTTAAAGAATCAAGTGGTGGACTAACATAATAGCCTACAGTACTAGAACCCAAAGTTGATAGCTCAGATACCACATAATCAACATCTATTGTCTTATATCTAACACTTGTATTATTTCTTAAATACTCTAGCATTTCTTCACCATTTAGATTTAATGGTTCAGTATCGATATTACCAATATATTCATAATAATCATCAAATAATTCTTCATTATTTTGATAAGCATCAATAAAAGCATTTACAGTATCAGCATAATATGTAAATAAATCTTCAAACATCTCTTCAATAGAACAATTGTTTGAGGTATTGACAATAAACATATATTCAGCATAATCTTGATCAATATTACATAGCTTTAAATCATCATCTTGAGCCTTACCATATAGAGTTTGAATATAATCATATAAAGTATTAAAGGCACTAGTTACATCATATTTGATTAAACTAGCAACTTCATCATATTTATCTTGATAAATAGAATTTGTCTTAAATGAATCAATTAAACTTTGACCATCATTATCAATAATAGACTTAATATAGACAACTTCGCTATCAAGCATCGTATCGGTATGATATAAGCCATTTTCTGATTGTTTCTTTGAATAGCTAATACACTTATCGATATATTCAGGAACTTCTTTTAATAAAGTAATATAGTCATCAACTGATTCTTCATCATAGAATTTAAATTCCATCAAATTAGTCACAATACTATCAGATACACTTGCACTATCAGAGAAAATTAGTGAATATTGATAGAAGTATGCTCCACATAATGATTCAAGTAATGAATAGCGAAGCGTATCATAATCATATTGTTGGCGAAGCGATAAGTCATCAAAGTCAAATGACATCAATTTATTATATTGATCAATCATTAGACCTACTTCATCTAAGTCTAAGCCATAACTAATATCACCCCAAGATACTTCAGGCTTAGTTAAACCCATTGCCTTATAATCAGAAACATTAAAATGCAAAAACAAATAACTTTCAGTTACTATTTCTTTAAATACTTCATCTAAAAAAGCATCAAATTCTGTATTATCTTCCTTTGTGCTATTTTTTTCTTTGACATTATAGTTTTTTAATAAATCAAGAAAATAAGTGCCACTTAAAGAAGTATCGTTTATATCAAAACTTGTTACTTCCTTATTGTCACTTTGTTTATTATTAGAACTTGAGCATCCTACAAGTAATAAAAATACAAGTAAGATACTTAAAAGTTTCTTCATTATTTATTCTCGCTTTCAATATATTTCTTTAAAGCGATGGCAATTTGATCTGGACATGATGTTGACTTTATGCCACATGTAACACCTTTGATCTTTTCAACAACATCATTAATGTTCATACCAACAAGAAGATTAGAAATTCCTTGAAGATTGCCAGAACAACCCCCTACTACTTTCATTGATTTAATAATATCGTCTTCAATATCAAATATAAATTCTCTTGAACAAACCCCACTTGGCTTATATGAATATTCCATTTTTTAATTCCTCTTCTTTCCTATAAACCCTAATATTATACTATAATAAGAAGGTATTTAGAAATGAGGTAACAAATGAGTAAAGTAAGAACAAGATTTGCACCATCACCTACTGGATATATGCATATTGGCAATTTAAGAACAGCTTTATATGCTTATTTAGTAGCTAAAAAAGATGATGGAGATTTTATTTTAAGAATTGAAGATACAGACCAAAATAGACAAGTAGAAGGCGCAACTGATATCATCTATCAAACCCTTAAAACTTGTGGCCTAAAACATGATGAAGGACCAGATGTTGGTGGTAACTTTGGCCCTTACATTCAATCTGAACGTATGAAACAAGGACTATATAAGCAGTACGCTATGAAACTAGTAGAGAGTGGTAACGCACATATCTGTTTTTGTAAGGAAGAAGATATCGAAATCCAAAAACAAATCGCAAACGCTAAAGGTGAATCATTCTTATATAGAGATCCATGTAAACAATTATCTAAAGAAGAAATTAAAGCTAGAATTGAAAATGGCGAAGAATATGTTATAAGACAAACTATAAAGCCAGAAGGAACTACAACTTTTGACGATGAAGTTTATGGTTCAATAACTGTAAACAATGCCGATCTTGATGAAATGATTCTATTAAAGTCAGATGGTTACCCTACTTATAACTTCGCAAATGTTGTTGATGACCATTTGATGGAAATAAGCGATGTTGTTAGAGGTAATGAATATCTATCAAGTACTCCTAAATATAATCTTCTATATGAAGCATTTGGTTGGGAAAAACCAAGATATATTCATTGTCCACCAGTTATGAAAAACGAACATGAAAAGCTTTCTAAAAGAAATGGCGACGCTTCTTTCCAAGACTTAGTTGCCAAGGGGTATCTACCAGAAGCAATTCTTAACTACATCGCCCTACTTGGATGGGCGCCAAGTGAAGAAAGAGAAATCTATTCACTAGAAGAATTATGTAAGGCCTTTGATGTAAAAAGAATTGGCACAAGTGGCGCAATATTTGACATTGAAAAATTAAAATGGATGAATGGCGTATATCTAAGAAACATGGACGATGAAAAATACTATGAATTAGTTAAGCCAATGATTGAAAAAAATGTTGATCCAAAATATGACTATAAGGCTATCGCAAAAGCATTAAAAGATAGAGTAATGTTACTTACAGAAGTAGAAGAAATGGTTGATTTCTTCAATGAAGTAAAAGAATATGACAACGCCTTATATGTAAACAAAAAAGCTAAGACTAACGAAGAAGTTGCTAAGAATTCTCTTGAGTTAGCTTTACCAGCTTTGGAAAGCACAGAACAATTTGACAATGATCACATCTTTGAAGCATTAGCTAAAGTAGCAAATGATAATGGTTTAAAAAATATTACCATCATGTATCCTATTCAAGTTGCCTTATCTGGTAAAGATAAAACGCCAGGTGGCGCAACAATGATTGGTCAAATTCTTGGAAAAGAAGAAACTATCAAACGTGTTAAAGACGCAATTAATAAACTAGGATAAATTAAAAATCAGCAATTGCTGATTTTTTTAAACCTAATTTAAAGAAATAATAACAGGTTCTTTTGTAAGAATTGTATTATTGCTTACTTTAATTGAACCACCAAGTAGATTTGGGTAGATACCATCTTTTAAATCAATGTTACTAAACAATACTTCACATTCATCTAGTGGAAATAGTCCTAGTTCTTTATAGTTATCATAGTAATAATTGATAACCATAAGACCCATTTCTTTATCTTGAGAAAATAATGATTGAATTAATTTGGTATTAATAGCTCTTTTTTTAAGTTCAACATTTTTAAGATAAAAATCATAATAGTCTTTATCAAAATGCTTAAATCTAACAGTATCTTTATCAAATAAAGAAGGAGTATGTTCTTCTTTACATTCTTGCCCAGAATATACAAAGGCTGCACCTTTAGCAAAGAAAGAATAAGCTAATAAAGATCTATGAAAACTATCACTTCCCTTATAGCCACAAATCCTTGTTCTATCATGATTTTCAATAGCCCTAATAATTAAACCATCTTGTCTAATAGAAGCTTGTTCCATTTCTAGTGTGGCTTTATAGATTGATAAATTTTCTAGTGTTCTATTATTTAAAAACTCAGAAAAGAAATGCCAATTAGCGTAGTGATAACACATATCAAAACCATTTTCAAATAATTCATCATTACTTAAGACTTCTCTACCTGTCTTTCTAGCATCCAATAAGAAGTTACCATCAACAGCTTCAGCTAACATTATAGTATTAGGATTTAAATTAGCCTTAACCCTTTGATAAAAGGAAGCTGGTAAAAAAGACGCTACATCAAATCTAAAGCCATCAACACCCCATGATTCATATAATTTAAGTATAGAAATTAGATAATCTTGAGTAGCTATATTATTTAAATCCAAGTCATAAACATCAGACCATTCACCTATTCTATTGCCTAATTTGCCATCTTTGTCATGATAATAGAATTCTTCATGTCTATCAATTAATACACTATCTCTACTGGTATGATTAAACACAACATCCATCATTATTTTCATACCTAACTTATGTGTTTTATCAATCAATGATTTAAAGTCTAATAAGCTACCATATTCTTCATTAATAGCTTCATAATCCTTAATGGCATAAGGAGATCCTAGTGTACCCTTTCTACCCTTTTCACCAATTGGTGAAATAGGCATAAGATATAAAATATCACATCCTTTTTCTTTGATAGATTCAAGCTTGTTTTCTAAGGCTTTAAAAGTACCTTCTTCAGTTTCATTTCTTACAAAAACTTGATAAATTACTGTGTTTAATAATTCTGTTTTCATATAATACTCCTAATAAAATCATTATACAAAAAAAGAAGCACGAGGCTTCTTAAAATACTAATGGTGATCGATACGGGATTTGAACCCGTGAATGTCGCCTTGAGAGGGCGATGTGTTAAACCGTTTCACCAATCGACCATTTAGGGCAATAGCCCTATTATTACTTAGCTAATGCTGCCTTAGCAGTATCACAAATCTTTGTGAAAGCTTCAGGATCAGCAATTGCAATTTCAGAAAGCATCTTTCTGTTCATGTTTACATTAGCAAGCTTTAAACCATGCATAAGATTAGAATAGCTTAAATCATTCATTCTTGCAGCAGCATTGATTCTAGCAATCCATAACTTACGGAAGTTTCTCTTATTTTGTTTTCTTGCGATGTAAGCATACTTATGAGAATGCATTACTTGCTCATGAGCTGTCTTAAATAGTAAATGTTTACTACCGAAATAACCCTTAGCTTGTTTTAAGACTCTCTTATGTCTTTTTCTTAATGAATTAGATCTCTTTACTCTAGCCATGTGTTATTCCTCCTATCCTTGTAATAAAGCTCTATCTCTTTTTTCATCACTCTTAGAAACTAGAGCTGACTTTCTTAATTGAACTTTTTGCTTATGTGTCTTATTAGCAGCAAAGTGTGATGTAAAGTTGTGATGTCTTTTTAACTTTCCAGAACCGGTAACTTTTACTCTTTTCGCAAAAGTCTTTTTTGTTTTCATTTTTGGCATTTGAATTCCTCCTTATTTTTTCTTAGGCATTAAAACGCATGACATGATATTACCTTCAAGTTTAGGTTGCTTATCCACATTAGCAAGATCTGAAAGACTACTTATAAAGTCATTCATAACCTTTAAGCCAACCTCTTGACGAGTCATCATACGACCTCTAAAACGCATATCAACTTTAACCTTCATACCATCTTCAAGCCAGCCAGTCGCTTGCTTAATTTTAGTATCAAAGTCATGCTTATCAATAACTGGAGATAAACGCAAAGGTTTTAACTCAGTTACATGCTGATTCTTCTTTGCTTCCTTGGCTTTCTTTTGTGCCTCAAATTTATATCTACCATAATCTAGTATTTTGCATACTGGTGTAGCAGAATTTGGTGATACACATAATAAATCCAATTCCTGATCATAAGCTTTTGATAAAGCTTCGTTTCTGCTCATCTTACCAAGTTGTGAGCCATCTGAATCAATCACAAGTACTTCTTTAAAACGAATACCTTCATTGACTAGATCTTCAGTCTTTTTGCCTGCGATGTTAACGTCCTCCTATAAAATAAAAAGCGAGACAAAGCCCACTTTTATTACTTACCTTAGTAGCAATACAACCCAAATCTATTTAGATATCAGGTGAGAAGTGGTCTTCTACTTTCTACGTACTTTTTATTACTCAATTATTCTAATATAAGAAGATTAGTTCGTCAATCACTTTTTTACAGTTCTTTCTTAACTACTTCAATGTCTTTATCCCTTATATTTAAAAGGGCATAGCTAGGCTTACTACCATCTCTATTATGGCTACAAGAACCTGGATTTATAAACCTTACGCCATTATAAGATATATCTGAAAACATATGGGTATGGCCATACAAAACAACATCACAATCATTTTGTTTAGCTAGATAATATAAAGTATTTAAATCACTACCTAAAAAACGATGACCATGGGTTAATAAGAAACGGTGATTACCTGCTTCAATCACTCTATAAATCGGTAAATCTAGATAATCATTATTCCCAAGCACGGAAACAAAGGGTGAAAGTTTATCAACGCTTTCACTTTCTGAATCACCTAAATGCCAATAATAATCCGCGTCAGGATTTAAAGCTAATATTTTAGCTAAAACAGAAAAATTAGAATGATTATCTGAACAAAGCACTATTTTCATTAGCCCAAATCCTTTAGAATTGCTTCATAATGAAAATACATATATTTATTTATAGCTGTATCTACTGAGATATTTTTTTCATATAATCTTTCAACTACTTCAACCACTTCATAATCTGTTAAATAATATAATGAATGAGCTAGAGTATTATAGTCTTCAATATGATAGGCAATAAAATCAGGATAGATCATATAGTTCATAAATAAATAAGGATCAATAGAATAATCAATGATATATTTTATTTCTCTTTCATCAAGATATTTCTTAATTCTTTCTCTTTCTGTTTCGCTGCCATAAGGATAACGTGATAAAGAATCGTAATTACGATTCATAAATATGTAGCAAGCGCTTGTTAAAATAATAACCGCTATAATTAAAATTATTCTTTTTTTAAACATAAAAATATTATAAACCAAAACTACCTAAGTAGAAAGTCAGCACCCTTAATAACTTCTGTTTCACTTAAGCCCTTAAATCCTCTTTGTTTAATAGCTTCATATGAACAAATTGCGACACAATTGGATAAATTAAGGCTTCTAGCATCAGCCTTCATTGGTAGTCTATAAGTTTGAGATAAATGATCTTTTAAAATACTTTTAGGAATACCTGTTGATTCCTTGCCAAACATAATATAGATATCACCTTGAGTTTTAAACTCACATTTATCAAAAGTATTTAAACCATATCTTGATAAATAAACAAATTGGCCTTCATAATTTCTAGATTCAAAGTCTTCATAATTTTCATAAAAAGTAATATCACATTCTTTTACATAATCCATTTCTGCCCTTTTTAAATACTTATCTTCAAAAGAAAAAGTAATAGGACCAATAATATGTAAAGACATATCAAAGCACATGCAAGTACGCACGATATTACCTGTATTAGCAGGCTTTTCAGGTTGATATAAAACAATATTAATCATTAATTAATTTCCTATCTAAATATTTGAAAATAAAATATAAGCCCAATAAAAATACAAGAATTGAAACAATTATTGAGATGCATAAATCAAAGAAGAATTGACTTGGAACCATCATAATTAAGATATCGGTCCTTGGATCTAATAACCATAAATCATTACTTGGAAAGAAAATATGATGAAAATTAGTCCAGAAACCATCAAAGTCAATTAAACAAAATAATAATATAAAACCAATAATAAAACCAAAAATACATAGTGATTTTTTATAGGAACTAAATAGATATTTGACATTGCCACTAAAACAAACATAAATAAAAGTTAATAAATATACAATAAAACAAATATTTCTAACAGTAAGTGCATTTTGATAAAGATCTTTAACATCAACCATATGGGCTTTTTCTCTATCATTAAAAACTTGTCTTGTTATTCCTTCAACTTTAGCTTCAATATCTAAAGAAGAATATTTATCTTTTAAATAACCTAGTAAGACATCAGTACTTTTATCTAAGTCTTCTTGGCTCATACCAATCTCTTGAGCAGTATTAAGCTTTGAATATTCACTTGCATAAAAAGAATTAGAAAAACACCAATAATCAATACAAGTTAAAAAAGCACAAAGTATTAAACATAGTGTTGATATTAAACAAATAGCCTTATTTTTCAAAATATTCTACCAGCTTTCTTAAAGCGAGAGCACGATGAGAATTATATTTCTTAAATTCTTCACCTAGCTCTGCAGTCGTTTTAGATTGACCATCAATGATAAAGATTGGATCATAGCCAAATCCTTCTGTGCCACAAGGTGTATCAGCTATACTTCCCTTTAATACACCTTCAAAATAAAGGCTTTGACTATCATCAATATAAGTGATGCCACAAACAAATTGGGCACCCCTATTAGTACTATTTTTTAATTCTTCAGTAATTTTAATATTCTTTTCTTTATAAGATAGTTCCTTTAACCATCTAGCTGAATAGATGCCAGGCTTACCATCATAGAAATCAATACAAATACCACTATCATCAGCGATAGTTGGCATATGATATAAATCATAATAGTACTTAGCCTTTATATAAGAATTCTCTTTAAAAGAATTTCCATCTTCAACAGGTTCATTTAGATTTATAGGATCTAAATCTTTAGGTGTTATAAGTTCTACTTCAAAATTTAAAGAATCAAAAATATCTTTAACTTCTTTTACTTTATGTGCGTTACTTGTCGCAATTAATATCTTTTTCATAAATAATATTTTAACTCATTACTTTGATGTATTAAAATACTAATATGAAACATATTTTCATCGTAAATAAAATATCTGGAAAAGGACTAGCCTATAAATCGATTAAGACAATTGAAAAAATATGTAAGGAAAAAGGACTAGACTATAAAATTGAAGTTACTCAATATCCAAATCACACTAAAGAAATAATTGAAAAATACAATGATTTTGATGATTGTGTTATATATTCAGTTGGTGGTGATGGCACAATTCTAGAAGCTGTTAATTCTATTAATCCCAATATCGAACTTGGTATTTTACCTTGTGGTTCAGGTAATGATTTTTATCGTTATTTTGGTGGTGTAAATAAAGACATTGAACAAAATATCAAAAATACTATCGATATTAAATCTAGATATGTCGATGTAGGCCAAAGCGATAAGATGAAATTTATTAATACAAGTTCCCTTGGAATAGATGCCAAAATAAACTATGATGCCTCTAAATTGATAAGAAAGACCTTTATTTCTAAAGGCCCTGCCTATGTTTTAAGTATTATCTATAACGTTATTATTTTAAAATCACTTAAAGTTAATATGATAGTTGATGGAATAGATAGAAGTGGTGAATACTACATTATTTGTATAATGAATGGTTCATATTATGGAAATGGAGCTTGCGCTGCACCTAAGGCTCTTGTAGATGATGGCTATTTTGACTTGGTTTTATTTAAAGTTGCCAATAGATTTAAAGTATATAAGACTCTAGTTAGATACTTAAAAGGAAAAGCAACTATTAAAGATGGCATTGAAACCATTAGATGTAAAGAAATAAATATTACTTCTAAGCAAGATATGATATGCCAATCTGATGGCGAAAATTATCTAACAAAGCATCTTGATGTAAAGATGCTTCATAATTATCTAAAGTTAAAAGTAGCTAAATAACAAATTTTTCAATTATCTTTTCAACCAGTGGATTTCTTACAACATCGCTCTTGTTAAAATGAACAAAAGCAATTTTATTTGTATTTTGTAGAAGCTTATTAGCATAAACAAGTCCACTCTTGTTTTTATCAATCTTTAAATCAATTTGAGTTATGTCCCCATTAACAATCATCTTTGAATTATAGCCAAGACGAGTTAAAAACATAAGCATTTGACTGCCGGTTGTATTTTGAGCCTCATCTAAAATGATATAGGCATTATTTAAAGTTCTGCCTCGCATATAAGCTAAAGGTATAACCTCAATAATGTTTTTCTCCATCATTTTTTCTACTTGTTCTTGTCCTAAGATATCATATAAAGAATCATATAAAGGCATAAGATAAGGATCTATTTTTTCTTTTAAATCACCAGGCAAAAAGCCCAAAGACTCACCTGCTTCTACGGCGGGTCTAGTTAATATTATCTTTTTAACTTCTTCATTTTTATAGGCAAGACACGCAAGAGCTACAGCTAAATAAGTCTTACCAGTACCAGCAGGCCCAATTGAAAAAATCAAATCATTCTTTTCTATCGCCTTAGCAAGTAAAAATTGATTATAAGTTTTATATTTAATTGGCTTACCACTTTGACTATAAAGAATTATCTTATTTTGCCAAGTAATATCATTATTTATTTTTAAGTTATTGAATGCTTGAACAATTATATTTTCATCAATCAAAGTATTTTCTTTAACATAAGAAATAATTACTTCAATATAATCCGAGAAATCATTAAAAGTGTCATGATCGCAATCAATCAATAATTTATTACCTCTAAATATCAAATCAACTTTAAACAAATCATTCATTAATTTAATGTTGGCATCATTTACACCAACTAGATTTTTAAGTTGTTCATGATTTAAATCATCTAATAAAATTTCGCTATAACTCATAAAGACATTATAAATAAAAAAATAGTGCTTTGCACTATTTTCCTCTTCTTGCTTTTCTTGCAGCCTCTTGTTTAAGTTTTCTCTTTAAACCTGGTTTAATGTAATATTCTCTTTTTCTAACTTCAAGAAGGGTTCCATTACGAGAAACTTGTCTCTTAAATCTACGTAAAGCATCATCTAATTGTTCATTTTCTTTTACTACTACTCTTGACATTTATAACACCCCCTTCCACAATCTTCATTATTATACATGCAAATGAAAAACTAATCAAATGAATTTTTTAGAAGCTGACAATAATTCTTAGCGATATTATAGTCACCTTCATAAGTCTCTTTTCCTAGACTTCTAATAATAAAACTATCTTTACCCTTGCCAAGTATCAATAAGATATCATCACGATTTAATAAATCAATGGCTGATTCTATGGCAAACTTTCTATCTTCGATAGTAAGTGTCTTGTATTCATCAAAATACTTACTACCATCTAATAATAACGAATTAATGTTGCCACTATAAGTAGATAACTCAGTTAGGATAATTTTGTCACAATTAATAGATGCATATTGACCTATTTCTTTTAGCGTTTGTTTATCAAAACCATTTCTAATACCTAATAAACAAATTATCCGTTTATTTACCTTTATTACCTTCTTGGCAAATTCAATAGTTTCTTTTATAGCTTGGAAATTGTTTGCAGAATCAACATAAATATTATATTCATCGCAAATATCAATTATTTCCATTTCCCCTTTTAAAGGCTTAATAAAAGGTAGTACAAGTCCTAGTTCATCCATATCATAGCCTGTTAAATATAAGGCTGCAATAGAAGCGACAACATCACTTACTCCCTGTTTTGTAACAATCTTTGTCTTAAAATCATAGCTTTTACCATCAACAGTAAGTGTGAAACTACTAGATCTTTCATATAATTTTAGATTCGTGATGACAAAATCAGCATCTAAACTAAAGCCATATGAATGAACATTTTCACCACATGCTTGTATTAATTCCTCATAAGATTCATCATCTTTATTAAGCAAAACCACAGTAGTGTCATCTAATGTATATAAATAATTACACAAGATATCATAATAATTAACTTCCATCTCAGTATAATAATTTGAATATTCATTAGTACGCGAATAAATAAATACATTAGGCTTAATCGCATCAAGCTTCTTATAGGCAAAAGCTAAACAATCAGCCTCTAAGGTACAAGCCTTTATATCGTTTTTAACAAACTCACTTAAATAACGTTGACTATCTAATATAGTTAAAGTTCTATTGTTATTTAATAATTGATTGTCACCATAAAAGATACCATTTACACCAATTGAAGCACATTCCTTGAAGTTTCTTACAAGATTATGGATAAGATAGGAAATCTCACTAACTCCTTCACATCCTGTTGTTAAATAAATTTCTAGCCTATCACTTGGATAATTATAGAACTTAGGAACAATAGCATTTAAACAATCGATTGTATCATTTACCTTGATATAAATCGCATCAAGACTAGTATCAATATCATTTTGATAAACAATAACTGAAGCACCATTTTTAACAGCTTCCTTAACAAAATCATGTCCATCATCTTTTATACCAGTTATACAAAAGAAGATACAATTCTTCATTGGTACTCTTGAATCAATAGATAATTGATTAATTTCTAGATGTGGCACATTATCAAAAAGTTCATCAAGAAACATGTCCTAATACCTCATCATTAACTACTTCATCAATAACTACATCAACAACATCGCCTATATTAGCTATGCCTTTAGCTTTTAGATAAAAATATTGTTTAGTATAACCATAGATAAAGTCTTCATCTTTTCTTTCAACTAACATTTTTAATGTATGGCCCTTAAACTGATTGATGAATTTTAAAGTTAAAGGCTTTTGTATATCCTCTACCTTATATAGTCTTTCCTTCTTTATTTTCTCATCGATATGCCCATCTAATTTATCAGCAAGAGTACCTGTTTTTCTAGCATAAGGAAAAACATGAATAAAAGAAAATTCAATGTCTTTTAAATTATCAATAGTCTCATTAAATAAATCTTCACTTTCACCTGGAAAACCAACAATTAAATCAGTTGAAATAGAAATATCATTAATCTTATTTCTAATATAAGCTATTCTATCCTTATATTCCTTAATGGTATAAGGCCTATGCATACTTTTTAAGATTTCATCAGAAGCTGATTGTATTGGAATATGCAAGTGATGAGCTAGCTTATTACTTTTAAGCATTAAATCAATAATATCATCATTAATTTCAGTAACTTCAATAGATGATAATCTAATTGTTTCAAGCTCTTCAATTTGACACAAGTCCTTTAATAAATCATATAAATGATATTCGCCATCAAAATATCTACCAGTATGAATACCAACAAGAACTAATTCTTTACTTGTTTTAGCTAAAATTTTAGCTTGTTTAATGATATCTTCATGTCTTCCACTAGTTTCCCTTCCTCTTGCATAAGGAATAATACAATAGGCACAAAATTGGTTACAGCCATCTTGTATCTTTAAAAAGGCTCTAGATTTACCAGGATAAGATTCTAGCGTTAAATTATTAAAGTCATTATTTAATGGTGAAACAACTTTAGTCTTAACATTCTTATCAATTAAATCAAATAGCTTATCTTTATCTTTAGAGCCCACAATTAAATCAGCTGCATCAAAATCATAAGAATCACCCTTAATTTGCACAAGGCATCCTACCGCAACAACATAAGCATCAGGATTAGTATTTCTTGCACGATGCACCATTTTTCTTGTTTTAGATTCAGCAGTATTGGTAACACAACATGTAAAAATGATATAAATATCAGCCTTTTCTTTAAAAGAAACTTCCTTATATCCATTTTCTAATAATTTATTTTTTAAAACGGTTGCCTCATAGTCATTGACCTTGCAACCTAATATCATCATCGCAAAACTTCTCATAATTCATTACCCGCAATTAGACTTGCTAAAAAAATAGAAGCAGTCTCAGCTCTTAGTATTCTTTTGCCTAAAGATATTGAATCAAAACCTAAATTTATAATATCTTCTACCTCTTTGGGTTCAAACCCACCCTCTGGGCCAATAATATAAGTAATAGACTTATAATTCTTTAACTCTTTTAAAGTTTTAGTTTCTTTTTCATAAGCTAAAAGATTTAAATCACTCATATAATTCTTAAGATCTTTAAAAGTAGCATAATCGCAAATTTCTGGAACCTTATTGCGGTGGCTCTGTTCGCTTGCTTCTTTGGCAATTTTTTTAATTCTATCTAGCTTATTATTCCCTTTGCCAGGTTTAACAACAGATCTTTTCGCAATATAGGGAACAATTCTATTAACACCTAGCTCAGTAAGTTTTTGAACCGCAAAATCAAACTTATCATTTTTAATTAAGGCAAGAATAACAGTTATATCGGTATGTAGTTCATTATATTCATCAAGTTTTTCTTTTACATAAGCAAGTCCATCATTATATGAACACAAAAAAACATTTTGATTACAATCAACTAATCTAAATTCATAGCCATCATTAACCCTTAATACCTTTTTTAATTGATAGTTGATATCACTATTTAATGGATAACTATTTAATAAAGATAAGGGTTCATCATAAAAGAATTGTTGCATTAACTTTTATCTTCATCACTTTCTTGAGGATTAACAATAACCTTAATTTCATTAACTGTCTTTTCATCAGCATCTACGACAGTCACATCTAAATTCTTATAAGTAAATTTATCGTTGATAAGAGGAATCTTATCCATATTAAAGATAACCCAGCCTGCAACAGTATTAAATTCATACTCTTCATCTGGAACAATATCAAAGTATTCAAACATATCTTCAATATCAGCATCGCAATTTACAAGATAAGACTTATCATCTAGCTTTTTAAAATATTCAATGACTTCATCATGTTCATCATATATTTCACCTACTATTTCTTCTAACACATCTTCCATTGTAATAATACCTAGAGTACCACCATATTCATCAATAACGATGGCCATATGTGATTTACATTTTTGAAGTTGTTTTAAAAGCGCGCTAATCTTTAAATGCTCAGTAGTAAAGACAGGCTTTGTCAAAATTTGTTCAATTGAAGTAGCACTATCTTTATAGTAATGGAAATAGAAATCCTTTTCATGTAGTATGCCAATAACATTATCAACTGTGCCACTATAGATTGGTAAACGTGAAAAGCCTGATTCTCTAAAGTTCTTATCAATTTCATCTAATGAATCATTTATATCATTGGCAACCATATCAACTCTTGGTGTATATACTTTACCAACTTCTTGGTCGTTGAATTCGATAGCGTTGGTGATTAAATCAGCTTCATCTTCATTCATGTTGCCACCCTCTTGGGCTTCTTCAACCATTGTGATAAATTCTTCACTTCTAAATTCATCACTTTCTTCAGATTTAAATAATTTAGAAATTAAATAAGCTAAACCATTAAATAGAAATGTTAAAGGCTTAAATAAAGTAACTAATATTGAAATAAATGGCGTAAAAAACATCGCAAATTGTTCAGGATGAGCCTTAGCAATAGATTTAGGTGTTATTTCACCAAATATTAAAATAGTAACCGTCATAATAACAGTTGATATCAAGGCACCATTTTCTTTAAACATCGCAACAAATAAAACAGTAGCGATAGAAGAAGATGCGATATTGACAATATTATTGCCTATTAAAATGGTACTCAATAAAGAATTAAATTCTTCAGCAAGCTCTAAAGTCTTTTCGGCCTTCTTATCGCCATTATTTGCCATATTTTTTAGTCTTATTTTATTAAGACTAGAAAAAGCTGTTTCTGTAGCACTAAAACAAGCACTCAAGAAAACAAGGATAATTAAAACAATTATTGTGTTATTCATATTTCGCTCCTATAAGAGCGTTAGTGGATAAAGGAACTTCCAATTTAAATACTCTCCCTTTCGTCAATGTATATATATTAACAAATATTGAAATATTCATCAATTAATGATGTATTTACATTTGCGATTAGACTATCATCTAAGCCTAATTCTTTAGCTAAGTCATAACTATTATTCCATGAGCCAATATCATATTTAATATGGGCATCAGAATTTATGATGACAGGACACTTAATTTCTTTACAGATTCTTATCATTTCACTTTGATTCTCTAAAGTATTAGTACGGTAATTACCTCTAAAGCTAGAATTATTTAATTCAACAAAGACCTTATTAGCCTTACAAGCCTTTATAACTTCTAAAAAATCACATGGATGATTGCCATCATCAATATGGCCTAATATCTTTACTAAAGGATAAGAAACAGCTTCTAAATAAAAATCTGTATTTTCTTTTGAAGTATGATTATGACCATGATCATAAGTATGAATAGATGCCACAGCATAATCACAATTTCTAGTATAAAAATCAATAAAATCTTTTAAATATTCACCAACATTTAATTCTACGCCCTTAAAAATATGCATACCCTTATAATCATCAGGAATAACAGCCATATTAGTAAAGTTGTGTCTATTGGCACCAAAATTAAATCTATCATGTTGATGATCAGTTATACCATAAAATTTAAGGCCTTTATTAAAGGCCTCTTCTATATTTTCGGTAACTGAACTATAAGCATGCCTTGAAAATAAAGAATGCGTATGTAAGTCAGCTAAATTACCCATTACTATACCCTAGTCTTAAAGAAAGAAGGAACATCATCGTCATCATCTATAATATTAACTTCTTCACTTTTCTTATTTTCCACTACAGGTGCAGTATTAACATAAGTAGTTGTATTTTGAGCAGTAGTTGGCGTATTTGGAAGTTCAAAACCAGTCGCAATTACTGTAACAATAATATTCTCACCAAGTTGATCGTTCATAGCTACACCAAAAATAGTATCAATATCATTACCAGCAGCTTCCTTGATATAGTCAATAGCAACTTGAGCATCATATACAGAAATATCACGACCACCAGTTATATTGATGATAGCTGATTTAGCACCCTTGATTTGAGCTTCAAGTAAAGGAGACTTAATAGCCTTAGCAGCTGCTTCCTTAGCCTTGTTTTCACCATTAGCCATACCAATACCAATTAAAGCAGTACCCTTGCCCTGCATTACAGTCTTAACATCAGCGAAGTCTAGATTAATATAAGCTGGAACTGCAATTAAATCAGTGATTGTTTGTACGCCTTGTCTTAAGACATTATCAGCCTCTTTAAAGGCATCTTCCATTGGAATCTTACCGATAACACTTAATAACTTATCATTAGAAACAATGATTAAAGAATCAATATATTCCTTTAAATTCTCTAAGCCAACTTGGGCTTGATCATTTCTTCTTCTGCCTTCAAACTTAAATGGCGTAGTAACAACACCAACAGTTAAAGCACCAGATTCTTTAGCAAGTCTTGCGATAACTGGAGCGCCACCAGTACCTGTGCCACCACCTTCACCACATGTAATGAATACCATATCAGCACCTGCAAGGCACTTTCTAATTTCTTCTTCACTCTCACTTGCAGCCTTAGCGCCAACTTCAGGATTAGAACCAGCTCCTAGTCCCTTTGTAGTACTTTTACCAAGCACAATCTTGTTTTGGCACTTTGACATATTTAAGCATTGAAGATCTGTATTACATACATAAAATTCAACACCTTTAACACCATCATTAACCATACGATTAACAGCGTTACAACCAGCACCACCAACACCAAATACCTTTATTCTAACTACTTGATTATATTCTGGTTTTGTAGTCATTTATTTATCCTCACTTTCCTTATACATTTCAAATAAATTTTTTATCTTAGAAGTAATTGACTCGCCCTCAACATCAAGTTCAATTTGATCAACGGTTTTATCATACTCCGCTATATTAACACAATTTACACTTAAATCATTTAGATTAGCTTTTTCTCTATAAACAAATAAAGCACCAAAGACAGCACATAATTCAGCTTTTCTAGCACCAATAATATCAGGATAATAGTTTTTAACTTCTACATTGGTTTTTTCCTTTAACAAAGTAGAAATAGCACCCATATCCGAAGCTTGTCCACTTAGTAAGAAAGACCCACCTTTTTCAAGAATTGGATTACACATACTAGCCAACTTATCAATATAAGTTGTTAATGGTTCCTTAACAATTTCATTTAAATCACATATTCTAATTGACTTATTTTGATCACCATCATTCCAAGCATATATCGCATCATTTAAATGTGGCGAATTATAATCTACATTATACTTAACAAGTCTATTTACAATATTCTTAGGCAAATGATAAACATTACATACTGGATCTGAGAATTGTTTTAGACCGCTATAGATAATCTCTGAACTAAGTAGCTTAGTTTTATAAATCAAACTTAGATAAGTCCTTGAATCATTTATATCAAGTAAGATAATATTTTGGTTAATAGAATTCTCAAGCGCAACACTTTCTTTAGCGATTGCATAATTAGATAAAACCAAATCCAATATTTCAAGTCCTGCTGAGGATATAGCTTCTACATAACTATAAGCCATATTCTTATCAGCACACAATAAGTCAATATCAATATAAGCTTCATCACAACTTTCATTTTCAGGAAGTCTTCTTGTAGATATACCATTTATAGTATATTTGGAAATATGGGTATTAATAACTAACAAGTCATCATCAATTTCTGTTTTTAAAGAATTAGTAATGGCCCTAGCAATATCCTTCTTTTTAATATAACCATCACTTGGAATAATCGAAACTTTTAAAGAAGTTCTTTTAAACCGATATGGTGGCAAAACTAGAATTATTTTTTCAAGACTTGCCCCAACTTTCTTAGAAACATATTTAACAGCTTGTTTAATATCAGCGACTAAAGCAGATTTATCAACTACTTCATAATCAGAAATGCCTCTAATATTAGAAGAATATGTACAAATTATATTAAAACGTGTGTTATAGAACTCAGCTAGAAGAATTTCTATCTTATCATCATCTAATTTTAAAGTAGCATATACTTGTTTAACATTGTTCATATTCTAGATTATACAATAAATATATTATTTTTTTTAACAAACAAGGATTAAATCTTGCAATTGAAAAACAAGTGTGGTAAATTAAATAAGCAATGTTTATTGAAGGGAGGCTGTATTATGTCAAGAGTATGCGAAATTTCTGGTAAGGGTCCACTTTCTGGAAACAATCGTTCACATTCACTTCGCGCTACACGCCGTAAATGGAATGTTAATCTTCAAAATGCAACGATTATGGTAGACGGCAAACCTAAGAAGGTTAAAGTTTCAGCCCGTGCATTAAGAAGCCTAAAAGCACAAGCTAAAGCAGCATAATTAAAGAATCCATACGGATTCTTTTTTTATATTTATAAAGATACACTTTTAATATTAGCTTCGATATCACCTTTAAAAATAAAGCTACCGGCAACCGCAACATCACATCCTGCCTCTTTTACCTTGTAGATATTTTTATCATTGATACCACCATCAACTTCAATTAAATAAGACAATTCATTATACTTCCTATAAGCATCTAAATATTTAATCTTATCCAAAGCAGATTCCATAAACTTTTGACCACCAAAGCCAGGTTCAACTGACATCACAAGTACTAAATCAACATATTTTAATACAGGAGCTAACATTTGTACATCGGTATCAGGTTTAATAGAAATGCCAACTTTTACATGTTTACTCTTAAAATAAGCTATCGTATCTAAACAATCATAAATATTATCGACAGCTTCAAAATGAAATGTAATACCATCGGCCCCTGCTTTAATAAACATATCACCTATTTTTTTGGGATTACTTACCATTAGATGCACATCCATATATAAAGAAGAATTAGTTCTAAAAGCCTTAAAAATATCAGGACCAAAACTAATATTGGGTACAAAATGACCATCCATTACATCAAAATGTATCCATTTACAATTATCATTAATAACACTTAATTGTTCTAAAAATTTAGTATAATCTAAAGATAAAATTGAGGGAGCTAATATCATAATCAACCTTCTTTCTTTGTATAGTATAAAAGATGAATAACAGAATCACTACTTTGAGTATATAAGGTGCCAGGACTTGGATTACTTGAAACAACACAACGTCCACTATCACATTTCTCACTATAATTCTTTTGACTATCGGTTAAAGAATCAGCAGCTACTTCATCTAAACTAACGCTAAAATTTAAAGCCTTAAGTTCATTTGCCACATCATCAACATTTCTGCCAAGTATGGTAAAAGGAATCATATAAGAACTCTTGGTTGCATAAGTTAAAGTAATCTCATTAACGGTATCTTTATTATATTTATAACCAGCTTCTAAGCTTTGACTTATAATCGTTCCTTCTTCCTCGCTATCAGATTCTACAGCACGCGTTGTTACATTAAAATTATTGGCCTTTAGTTCAGTAAGGGCAACATCAATATTTTTACCAACATAATTTGAAAGTATTGAATAAGTACCCTCTGATACCGTAACCACAATTTTGGTACCCTTTTCTACGGTAGTACCCTCTTTTGGATTACTAGAAACAATAACATTAGCCTTAACATCATCAGTCATAACCCATTTTATATTAGCACTATCAATCGTTAGGCCCAAAGGATTTAAAACATCTTCAGCAACCGTTAAAGTTAAACCCTCAATTGAAGGGACAGTTACATTTTTAGATCTATTACCGATAACACCAGTTAAAAATAAGATAAAAAAGATTGCCGCAATTGAAAGTAAAGAAAGAGCGCCAATAAAGACAGCGCTTAGCGCATTGGATTTCTTTTCTTTTTTAACTTCCTTTTTATCTAATTCCTTATTTTTAAGAGATATTTCATTACTCTTAGTCAATACTAAAGGCTTATCATTTTTAGCTTCTTTACTTAAACATCTATTTAAGTCCTTAAGCATAATAGCTGCATTATCATATCTTTCTAAAGTATTTCTAGCAGTAGCTTTAACAACAATATTTTCAACACTTACAGGAATATCAGGATTAAATTTACGAACCCTTGGAACATCTTTATTAATATGTTCTAAAGCAACTTTAACTGGTGTATCACCTTTAAAAGGAACATCACCTGTTAAAAGCTCATAGAAAACAATACCTAAAGAATAGATATCTGATTGCATACTAGCTTGTCCACCCTTAGCAATCTCTGGTGCTAAATAATGGACAGAGCCAAGAATTGAGCCCTTAGAAGTTAGTTGCATCGCATTATTTAATACCGCAATACCAAAATCTGCTAATTTGACAGTGCCATCATCTTTAATTAAAACATTTTGACTCTTGATGTCTCTGTGGATTATGCCATTTTTATGAGCTTCCAATAAAGCGCTAGTAAGTTGTTTCATAATCCAAACAGCTTCCTTAGCAGGCAAGGCACCTCTTCTTTTAATCAATTGTTTTAAAGTATGGCCCTTAACATATTCCATGACAATATAGTGCATATTGCCTTCTTGGCCTACATCATAAACATCAACAGCATTTGGATGGAATAATTTAGTATATGTATTAGCTTCTCTTTTAAAGCGTTCTAAAGAAACAGGATCATTTGCCATATCACCTTTTAATATCTTGATAGCGACCTGTCTATTTAAAATGGTATCAAAAGCTAAATAAACATTAGCCATGCCACCCTTTCCTATTTCTTTTATTACTTCATATCTATTTGCGATTTTCATTATTAATAAGAACAACCGTTACGTTGTCATAGCCTCCTTTTTTGAGTGCTTTTTCAATTAAAGCATCGCCCTTATTCTTTAAAGTACCATATTCTAAAGAATCAATAATATTCATAATTTCTCTGTCTTGTAGATAACCACATAAACCATCAGAACACAATAAATACATATCCATATTCTTAACCTTATGAATATCAAATTCCACATTGTCAAAAACACCAACAGCCTTAGTTAAATAATGACGCTTAGGATGAGTTAAACTTTCCTTATATGTTATTTCACCTTTTTCAAGCATTTGATTAACATAGGTATGATCACTAGTTAATCTAAATAATTTCTTATCAACGATACCATAAGTTCTACTATCGCCTACATTAATACTTAAACTACCATAAGAAGTAATTAAAATACCTGTCAAAGTAGTACCCATACCAAGATAATTAACATTAGACATAGATAAGTCAAAGACATATTTGTTAGTCTCATTAAGTAGGACATTGATTTTTTCTTTAGCGTCACAAAGTGAATTAAAACTTAAAGAATGAAAATGATCCTTAATATAATTTACGGTTTCCCTGCTGGCAACATCTCCAGCCTTACCTCCACCTATGCCATCGGCAACCAAAGCTAAAAAATCACCATCATTATTGGTACAAGTAATATATGAATCTTGATTACAAGTCCTATGTAATCCGACATTGCTAATACAATAAAAATCAATCATGTAACATCTCTTTAGCTCTTAATTGGCCACAAGCAGCATCGATATCACTGCCACGTTTTTGTCTTAAAGTAACCGATAGTCCTCTTTTCTTTAATAAATCATAAAACTTTAAAGTATCTTTTGGACTAGTGCTTTTATATTCATTTTCTTTTACTTCATTATAAGGAATCAAATTAATATAAGCATTTCTACCTTTCAATAAAGCACATAAATCATCTGCGTCTTTTTCACTATTATTAAAACCAGCAATCAATAAATATTCAAAGGTAATACGTCGATTTGAGTGTTTCTCATAATAATCAATCGCACTCATTAATTCCTTTAAATTATATGCCTTGTTGATAGGCATTAAAGAACTCCTAAGCTCATCATTAGCGCAATGTAAAGAAATAGCTAAATTATATTGAAGCTTCTCATCAGCAAATTCCTTAATCTTAGGAACTAAACCACATGTAGAAACAGAAATATGTCTAGCACCAATTTGTAAGCCATAGGGACTATTTAAAATAGATAAGCCCTTTAAAAGATTATCATAGTTATCAAATGGTTCACCTGTTCCCATGATTACCAAATTATCAAGCCTAGCACCTTTTAGATCTAAATATTTTTGAATAGTTAAAGCTTGAAGCACAATTTCCCCAGCACTTAAGTCTCTTTGTTTTTTTAGTAAACCTGATGCACAGAATTTGCAACCCATATTGCAACCAACCTGGCTTGATAAACAAGCGGAATAGCCATAATCAAAGACCATCAATACCGATTCAATAAGAGCGCCATCTTCTAGTTCAAATAAGAATTTGGTGGTACCATCTTTTGATTCTTGTTTACTTCGAATTTTAAAATCATGAAAGATAAAATCATTATTTAATTTATTTTGTAGGTCTTTAGAAATATCACTCATTTCAAAAAAAGAAGAGACTCTTTTTTCATATAGCCACTTAAAGATTTGTTTAGCCCTAAAAGGCTTCAAATTAATTGAAGCTAAATAATTTTCTAAATCCGTTAAAGAATAATCATATATTAAATTCATTTTTGATAACCGCATAATAGAAACAATCACCATCATCATTAATAATTGTTTCTTCTTTTAATAATTTTAAGTCTTGATGTTGATTAAGAAAACTTGTTACTTGTTTAGAATTTTCCTTCTTATTTAAAGTACAAGTACTATATAAAATAAGACCATTTTTCTTTAGTAGCTTATAAGAAGATTCAAGTAATTCTTTTTGAATACTTTGTAAAGCATCTAAAGATTCTGGTTTTAAATGATACTTTAAATCAGGCTTTCTACCAATTGTCCCAAGACCCGAGCAAGGAACATCCAATAGGATCTTATCAAATTTAACATCTAAAACATCACTTAAAATTCTACCATCTAAGTTTAAATAATGCACACCCTCAAAGCCTAAAAGCTTTGCTCTATCTTCAATTAATTTTAAACGATGCTCATGCAACTCGTTTGAATAAGCATTATTAGGCTTTATAACATCTAAACAATTAAATAATTTAGAACCTGGTGCTGAACAAACATCAAGTAAGGTATCACTTTCTTTTAAGTCTAAATTTTTAACCAATGAAGAAGAGTTAATATCTTCCACATAGAACATTCCTTTTTTAAATTCTAAGCTATTTAATAAAGTTTTATTAGATATAAAAATATCATCATTTATTATTTCAATATCTTTAAAGTCTTTAAAAGAAGCTTTTTGATGATTAATTCGATAATAAACAACAGGAACTCTTTTATAATTCTTTAAAATCTTATTTAATTCATCTTCGCTATATTGTTTAGCTAATAGATTATAAATCCACTCAGGCAAAGAATTATTGATATATTCTTCACCTTTTTTAAATTCATATTCCTTCCTTAAAATCGCATTTATAAAAGCTTTATCATACTTATTTGCCAAATCAACATATTCATTATTAATATAAGCTTCCTTATTTAGATAATATCTTTCATATAAAGCCATAGCGATGATCACTTTATTCTTTAAAGAAGTATTGGTTTTTAAATAATCCTTAACTTGAAACAATAAATAATCATATTCTTTTAAGACGCCACTTACAAGGCTTGTAACAAATGGCCTTTGAATAGGTTCTAATTCCATTAATTTTTTGCGCATTAAAAGATTGGTATAAGAACTACTACCAATACTTTTACATATAATATCTAAGGCTATACTTCTTTGACTCATTCTAAATATAAAGGATCAATATCTATCTTAATTGATGCCATTCCTTTTGTGTGTAAATACTTTTCTATGATAACCCAAACATCATTAATTAGCGGATTTAAATTATTATTACTTATTAAAATACGCATTCTACTCTTACCTTTTATCTTAGATAATTCAAGGGGACGATAATGTTTGTAAGGCAAATCATTTAATAAATTATTCAAATATTTTGTGCTGTTATTTAAATGATCAATGTTTTCATCAGAAAGAATGATTGATAATAAATGACTATAAGGTGGATAATTTGTCTTATAGCGATAGTTCATTTCAATATTATAAAAATATTCATAGTCTTGTCTTAAAACAGCCTTAATAACATAATGGTCCTTATTAAAAGCTTGAATAATAACTAGTCCCTTATTATCAGCCCTTCCACTTCTACCACTTGCTTGCATCAGTAAATCAAAAGTTAGCTTAGCGGCATTATAATCTTGATGGGCTAGACCAGCATCGGCATTTAAGATCCCAACTAAGGTAACATCAGGAAAATCTAATCCCTTAGAAATCATTTGGGTACCAATTAAAATATCATATTCTTTATTACCAAAAGCGTTAAGAATTTTTTCATGTGCTCCTTTTTTACTTGTTGTATCTCTATCAAGTCTAGCAATACTCACATTTGGGAATAATTTATTTAATTCTTCTTCTACTTTTAAAGTACCAAAGCCATAATAAAGTAAATTGCTAGATTGACACTTTGGACAACTAGAAACATTTTTATAGATTCTGCCACATATATGACACTTTAAAGCATTTATATCCTTATGATAATTTAAGGGACTATCACAATCGCTGCACATTAAAGTAGTTCCACAATCTCCACATTTAACTATTGGCGAATAACCCCTTCTATTTAAAAGAATAATTGCTTGTTTATGAGCATTTAAAGTATTATCTAATTCATTTTTTAGTCTATTAGAAATAATATAAGATGAATGCTTCTTAGTTTCTTTTACTAAATCAACTACTTCGATTTGGGGTAAACAATTATTGATACGCCTTTCAAGTTTAAGCAATTCATATTCACCTTTTAAAGCCCTTGTGTAGGAATCAAGAGAAGGTGTAGCACTTGCTAGTAATACCTTAGCTTTAAAATCTAAAGCCCTTTTAATTGCCACATTTTTAGTGTTGTAGCAAGGTGTATTATCTTGTTTATAAGAAGTATCATGTTCCTCATCAATAATAATTAGACCTAAATTCTTAAAAGGCAAAAATATTGAAGAACGAGTACCAACCACAATCTTAACCTCGTTATTTTTAATACGCTTATATTGTTGATAACGCTCATTATCATTTAATGCTGAATGATAAAAAACAACATCATTAAATCTTTCCTTAACTCTTGAAATCATTTGTGGTGTTAAA
Organism: Acutalibacteraceae bacterium; assembly: GCA_963628775.1. Lineage (GTDB taxonomy): Bacteria > Bacillota_I > Bacilli_A > Erysipelotrichales > Erysipelotrichaceae > Colivicinus. Next base: position 6,071 of record CAVGFC010000044.1, on the reverse strand, counting down.
GATATCTCAGGTACTAGTATCAATACTTCTTTATCTAATAAAAGACAGTTACGGGCAAGATGTAAATATACCTCTGTTTTGCCAGATCCTGTTACTCCATATAATAAAGAAACAACTTTATCACTAGAATTAAATTTATCATATACTTCTTTTTGATCGCTTGTTAATTGTTTAAAATTATCATTTATGCATAAGCCAACATTATCAAAAGACTTCTCATTTCTTTTAATTGTTATTAAGCCATAATCCTTTAATTTATTAAAGATAGATATAGACAATTTACGAGCATCCCTAGCAAGCATGCCATCTTTATAAGCATCATATATTTCTTGTTGTTTAGGTGTTAATTTACATTTTCTATTTTGTTTATAAATTCTCTCTTCCATTAGCGGTTCAACAAACTTTTTACTTGTTTGTAAAACTTTTGGAAGCATTGTGTTTAAACATGAAATAAAGGGTGAAATAGTTGTCTTAGATAACCACTTAGCCAACTCAAATTGTTCATTATTAATGATTGGAAAATCATCCAATACTTCTTTTATAGGAAGTAACTTATAACCTACTTCTTTTTGATAAGTATCTAAATCAATTTCCTTACACTTAATCACAATACCACTTGTATTACCATTATGAAAAGAAATAGAAACTCTTTTAAAAGGTTCTATATATTCTTTACTTGCATAAGAAAAAAGCCTATCTACATATAGTGATGAATTTGAAACATAAACTTCACATAAGTACATAAGGCTATTATATCTTATTTAAATTTAATATGAATGATACAAACTTCCGCAATAGTACCAACACGCATATTAGGACCAAATAAACCAAGACCTGATGTTGTTATGGCATTAAAATTGCCATCTACATAAAGGCCATAAGGATTAGTCCAAACAATATCAGTCGCAATCTTTGTGGGCCATAATTGGCCATCATGAGTATGACCTGCCATTTCTAAATCAGTACCAATTTGTTCAAGCTCTTCATAATCTTTTGGCTCATGGTCTAATACCAATAAAGGCTTTGAAGTATCTATTTCCTCTTTAATTTCTTCAACAGACTTCCTAGTACTGTTACCAAGATTTGGCCTTTCTTCATCAGCTCTACCATATAAATTAATAGAATCATTAATAATGACATTTTCATCATATAAAAGTTTAATGTTAGATTTTTCAATAAATTCTAACATTTCAAAAGAGGCAACCTTAGCACTTAATTCTTTATCATTAAAAGTAAAACCACATAAAATAGGTTCTTCAACATCATGATTACCAAGTACTGCATAGACACCATATTTAGATTCTATTTGATTAAACAATTCAATAAGTTTATCAGGATCCTTGATGGCACTATATTGATTATCAAAGATATCACCCGCAATAGCCACTAAATCAACGTCATAACTATTAATGATATCGACAGCTTGTTTTAAATGATATTCACCAATGTTGTAGCCAAATTGAGGATCACCAAATAAAGCGATAGTCATCTCATCAAAATTTCCACCATCTTTATCAATCTCAATTGTATATTCGCTAGTTCTTACAATCTTAGCGTTTATAATGCCATATATTGATACGCCAGCAGTACAAATAATTATTAAAGCAGCACAAATTGCCCTAGCCTTGAAATCATCATATTTATCTTTTTTAATTTTGGCATAAATCCATCTGATTAAATCAATTACCGCAACAAATAATATTAAATATAAACCAATACCTAGCCAATAAGAACCAATTTGTGATAAGGGTCTTTTTAAAGAAGAGGTCTCAGGTAATAAAAAGGCTATACCTATAATCAAAGTTAAAATAAACATCGACCAAGAGAAGTGTTTAAGCCACCAATCTAATCTTTTATTTTTGATATTTAAAGCGGAAATAAATTTATACCATCTTCTACAAACCCAATAAATTATTGCGATGTAAAATGGCGATAAAATTAAAGCTAACATAAATCCTCATTTCTATAAACAATGATATTTGATGTTATTCCCTCACCTATATTTGGATGTTTCTTTGAATGAATTAAATCAACAGTAAAACATAGAATCAATAAAATACATACAATATTTAAAATTTTTGGTTTAATCTTACGTAACTTATTGTCAATCATTGGCGCTAAAAAATAGACCGCAATACAACCTCCAAGTCCAAACACAAGTAAGCCTTCAGCACAAATTCGACCATTTAAATTTAAGAAATAACCAGAATAGTTCCACCAACGGGTACCATCATGGGTTAATTCTAGATATACACTTGTATAATATTCTACAAATCCACATAAAATGATAGCTGAAGTAAATTCTTTTACAACAGATTTTCTAAAGTGATACAAAAGAATAAGAATAAGTAAAATACCAGAACCATAGACTGGAAGCCAAGGTCCAGCTAAAACGCCTCTATTAACAAACTTTCCTTCATTTATTAGATGTAAAGAAACTTCCCATAGCCAACCAATAAAAGATAAGGCAAAGAAAATAATAATCAAGGTAGATACACTATATTGTCTATTAGCCAAAGTAACAGTATCCTTTTTAGCTTTTTCACTTATATGTTGTTTGCTTAATTTTTCAGGATAGGTCTTATGATCAAAAATATCATCATAATGATTAGCTAGTGCCTCAGCAAATAAAGCCTTATTATATTGATTTGATTTTTCATCATATTTTAAGACAACACCTAATTTAGTCGCAAAGAAACCCTCAAGCTTTCCATAAGTAGGATAAATAGGCTTTACATCTTTCACCTTATCTAAATCACTATAAGCATTCTTTAATGTTTCCTCGTCAGCAAATTCATATAAATAAGTATCATTGAAGTTTTCATATCCTTCAATCTTATTGTTGATTGCGAGTTTTCTTAAATAAACATAATACTCAACATTAAAGGCTTCTAGATAAGGATTTGAAAAAACAATGCCACTTAAACCAAGTGTTAAACCATCAAGAAACCACCAGCCAATAAAAGTAAGCATATATTTAAAATATTCCCACTTATGACCATTCATCATCTTTCTTGATAAAGTAATCGCATCGCCTGATTTAATACTAGGATTTTCCGCAACGATATAAGGAACCATCGCATATGAGAAAGATTTGATAATACCGCCAATAACAGTTAGATACCAAAGATATAAATAAACTTCCATCTTAAAAATGCACCATGCTGAATTAAACCATTTATGGCATTTAAAGACATATAAAAACCTATTAGATTTAACAGAATCATAATTGTAGCCTTCTAAGAATATTCTTCTATAAATTACTTTATAAACATCTCTTATAAATATAGCTACAAGCGATAAGAATAAGGCTGCTGTTATAACGCCAATTGAGGCAAATATATCACTTCCTTTTTTAATTAAAGTAGATATCGCCTTATAGATAATTACTAAAAAAGATCCAGTTGTAACATTTGTTACAATACCTGCAAGTACACCATTTGTGTGTCCTAATTGTAAAGGGCCTAAATCAGTATCAATCACAACCTTTTTCTTTACTGCTTCTTGTCCTGAGGCTAAACCTTTTGTGACTAAGTCAAATAAAACATCACTTTCTTCGCTTTCGTTAATTGTTAATTCATCATTATCCCCTTTTATAAAAGAAGTAGATTCAGCATAATCCGCACCAATAAAGGAAGCAATTAAACAAGCTATGACAAATATTACATAATGTTTCTTTAATTTTTGTTTAGCCTTTCTTTTAGCGTCTTTTCTATCAAACATTTTTTTCTCCCCTAAATCTCACTAATTATATAAAAAATTGGTTGATACAGATCAACCAATCGAACCCTTCATATTTATTTTTAGAAGTTGATTTAACTCAACTGCATATTCCATAGGTAATTCCTTGGTAAATGGTTCAATAAAACCAAGAATAATCATTTGGGTTGCTTCTTCTAAAGATAAACCACGAGACATTAGATAGAACAATTGTTCCTCACTAATTTTAGAAACAGTAGCTTCATGCTCAATAGTGCTAGTATTATTAGAAACAACATTTGTAGGAATGGTATCAGAACTTGATATATCATCAAGAATTAAAGTATCACATTCTACCTTAGCCTTAGAATTATTAGCGTTTAAACCCATAACAACCTTGCCACGATAGTTAACCTTGCCACCAACCCTACACAAAGACTTAGAAACAATTGTACTAGATGTATTAGGTGCTAAATGAATCATCTTAGCTCCAGCATCTTGAAATTGTGAGTGTGAGGCAACCGCAATTGAGATACAAACACCCTTTGCGCCTTTTCCATTTAAAACACAACATGGATATTTCATATTCAAATGGGAACCAATATTGCCATCAATCCATTCCATGACGCCATTTTCTTCAACCAATGTACGCTTAGTAACGAGATTCAAGATATTACTAGACCAGTTTTGAACAGTAGAATAACGACACTTAGCATCTTTTTTAACAATTATTTCAACAGTAGCTGCATGTAAAGAATCATTGGAATACTTAGGAGCGGTACAGCCTTCAACATAATGAAGATCACTTCCTTCATCACATATAATTAAGGTTCTTTCAAATTGGCCCATAAGTTCAGAGTTTATTCTAAAGTAAGATTGTAAAGGCTTCTCTAGTTTTACACCTTTTGGCACATATATAAATGAACCTCCAGACCAAACAGCTGCATTTAAGGCTGCAAACTTATTATCAGCATAGGATACAACTGTGCCAAAATATTCCTTGAATAAATCAGGATATTTCTTTAAGGCAGTATCAGTATCATAAAAGATAACCCCTTTTTCTTCTACTTCTTTTAGCATGTTGTGATAAACAACTTCTGATTCATATTGAGTAGAAACACCAGCTAGAAACTTTTGTTCAGCCTCAGGAATCTTTAGTTTCTCAAAAGTATTCTTGATGGTTTCTGGAACCTCATTCCAATCCTTTTCTACTTTATTACTTGGCTTAATATAATAAGTAAAATCATCAAAATTAATATCACTTAAATCTGGCCCAAAGCTAGGTAAAGGCATTTCAACAAACTTATGATATGCTTTTAGACGATACTCTAGCATCCAATCAGGCTCATTTTTAGCCTTAGAAATAGCTCTAATAACTTCCTCATTTAAGCCTTTTGAAGTCTTGAAAACTGAGACATCCTTGTCCTTAAAATCATATGCGTATTCTTCTTGATTTTTAATAATATCTTGATTATCCATAATTATCTATCAACTCTTCCATGGCCTTTATGCCAATTGTTCCACACTTAATTCTATTAGCTTGTTTAGATAAAGTATCAAAGGCATTAGCCTCTTCTAGTAAATCACTATCATACTCATCTTCATTGATCATTTTTTTATATTCACCAATGATAGTTTTGGCTTCCTTGATTGTTTTGCCCTTTATTAAAGTAGACATAATCGAAGTGCTAGCAAAGCAAATTGTACAGCCCACACCATCAAATCTAACATCTTTAATAATTCCATCTTCAATTAACATTTGTACCTTAATATCATCAATACATGAATCAGAAGCATTATGTACCATATGATATCTATCATCATCAATTAGACCCTTATTACGAGGATTTTGATAATGATCTAAAAGTATTTCTCTTTTTAAAAATTCATCCATCATATAATAGCTCCTATGCACTTTTCAATCGTGCAATCCTTAATAACATCAATAAATCTATCAATTTCTTCAGTTGTATTATATAGATACATACTAGCTCTAATAATTTGATCACTTCCAGTAACATTGTGCAAAATCTTAGCGCATTGATTACCAGTTCTAACCGCAATATTATTCTTATTTAAATAAGAACCTACATCTTGGGCGAAGATACCACTCACATTAAATGAACAAATAGCCACATCAGCATTCTTGTTATAAACAGTTACATTATCAAGCTTACAGATTTTATCCATCATATACTTGCTAAGATAATTATCATATTTTTCAATACTTTCCATGCCTAAATTATTTAAATAATCAATAGCACTAGAAAGTCCAAGTACTCCTTCAATATTTGGAGTACCAGCTTCAAATACTTCGGGAACTTCCTTTAAAATGACATTACCATCCTTATCAAATCTAGCATTAGCCCCTC
>CAVGFC010000043.1:0-9497 GCA_963628775.1 Acutalibacteraceae bacterium | reverse complement strand
GTTGGTACTATTGATTCTTTATGGGAAGCTAATATGGATTTATTAGATCATACAAGTGATTTAAATCTATTTGATAATGATTGGAAGATTTATACTGCTGATGCCCTTGCTTCTCCACAATTAATTAGTTCCAAGGCTAAGGTATCCAATGCCTATATTACGCAAGGTTGTGTAGTTGATGGTGATGTGAATCATTCAGTTTTATTTACTAATTGTAAGATTGGCGAAGGTGCTAAGGTTTATGATTCAGTAGTTATGAATGATGTAAAGGTTGGCAAGAATGCTAAATTATATAGATGCCTTGTTCAAGATGGTATAAGGATTCCAGATGGTATTACTTTAGGTAATAAGAATTCGAAGAAGATATTGCTTGTCACAAAGAAGGTGCTTAGTGAGGTTGAACAATGAATAAAAAAGCTTTAGGAATTATTAATATTGAACCTAGTTATGTTCATGTTGAGGGAATTGAAAATTATCGTCCAATTTCGGCTACTTCATTTATGGGAAGATATCGTGTAATTGACTTTATTCTTTCTAATTTAACTAATTCTGGTATTTATAATATCGAAGTTCAAGTTAAAAATAGGCCAAGGTCAACAATACAACATATTCATCATACAAACTATAATATCAATACTAAAAGAGGCAGAATAAGAATTCTTCATGGTGAGAAGACTATTCCCAATGAAATTTATAATACTGATGTAGCTTCTTTAATGGCTAATTTAAAGTATTTTGAGGAAGATAATTCACCATATGTAATTCTTGCTCCTTCACATATTATTTATATTCAAGATTTTTCTAAATTGTTGGATTATCATATCGAGAGTAAAAATGATATTACTGTTTTATATCAAAATGTTAGTACAGCCAATGAAGATTTCTTGATGGGTGATACTCTAGAAATTGATGAAAATAAAATGATTACTAAGATTGAAAAAAATCTTGGTAAGGCAAAAAGAGCGAAGATTTCTTTAGAGACATATGTAATGTCAAAGAAGATTTTCGTTGATATGATTTATGCAGCTTTATCTACTTCAAGTTTATATTCATTAAGTGATATAGTTGCGGATGGCTTAGAAGTATTTAAAATTGGTGGCTATCAACATACTGGTTATGCTGCTTCTATTTCAACTTTAGAGGCTTATTATAAGGCTAGTATGGAAATCAAGAAGGAAAAAGAGCTTTCAAATATTTTCTCAGATGATTGGCCAATTTATACTGCTACCAATGATACATGTCCTACTATTTATACCGCAAAAAGTAATGTTAAGGATTGTGTAGTAGGCAATGGTTGTGTGATTGAGGGAAGCGTAGAAAATTGTGTAATTGGTAGAAATGTTACTATCAAAGAAGGTTCTGTAATTAAGGATTCTATTATTATGCCAGATGCCTTAATTAATAAGAATGTAAAGATGGATAAGTGCGTTGTTGACCGTCTTGCCATCGTTACCCATATTAAGGACTTAAAGGGTAGTACTTCTAATCCTTTATATGTAAAAAGAGGAGATCGTATTTAGTGAAAAAGGTTTTGTTTTGTGCATATGAATCATTACCTTTTATAAAAACTGGCGGTTTAGCTGATGTTGCGTATGGATTGCCTAAGTCAATTAATAAATATGAAGTTAGCGTGATAATGCCTCTTTTAAAGTTGATTAAGGATAAGTACTTTAGTAAGTTGACTTTTATCAAAACAATTAATATAGATTTTGCTTCATCAATCGATGAAGCAAATCTTTATTGTTTAGATAACGAAGGTGTTAGCTATTATTTTATAGATAGTGATAAGTATTTTAATAGAGAAGATGTATATGGCTATGATGACGATGCTTTACGTTTCGCCTTTTTTTCCATTGCGGCAATTGAGTTTATGATTGCCCTTAAGAAGTATCCTAGCATCATTCATTCAAATGATTATCATACAGCTTTAATTCCAGTACTATGCAAGTATAAATATAATGATAATAAGCATATAAACAAAATCAAACATGTTTTTACTATTCATAATCTAATGTATCAAGGCCACTTTGATAAAAGTTTAGTTAAGCTTTTAGGTATTGATTATAAGTATTTTAGTGATGGCACTATTAGATATAATGATGAATTTAATTTATTAAAGGCAGGCATTTGTGCAGCTGATAAAGTGACTACCGTTTCTAAAACTTACGCAAAGGAAATTTTAGATCCTTTCTATGGCCAAGGCTTAGATGGAGTTTTAAAGTATTATGAAGATAAATTGCTTGGTATTACCAATGGCATTGATTATGATTTATTTAATACAGCCAAAGATAAATATCTTTATAAGAAATATAGTGTTAATTCTTATTTAAAGGGCAAACTTTATAATAAACAAGAATTATGTAAAGAGTTAGGTTTAAATTTAGATACTAAGCCAATGCTTATAGGCATTATTAGTAGAATGACTTATCAAAAGGGCTTTGATTTATTATTAAATTCTCTAGAACAGATGTTAAAAAAGAATATTAGGCTTGTTGTTATTGGTTCAGGTGAGTCTAAGTATGAATATTTCTTCAGATTACTAGAGAAACAACATAAAGATAAAGTACGTTATTTTTGTGTTTATGATGAATCTCTTGCCCATAAAGTATATGCAGCCTCTGATTTGATGCTGATGCCTTCTTTATTTGAACCATGTGGTTTATCACAAATGATTGCGATGCGCTATGGCGCCTTGCCTCTTGTTAGGGAAACAGGTGGTTTAAAGGAAACAGTAGAACCATATAATGAATATGAAAAAACAGGAAGAGGATTCTCTTTTGGGCCTTATAATGCGCTAGATTTGATGATTGTGTTTAATTATGCATATCGTCAATATTTTGAAAATCCCAAGGATTACAAAATGCTTATAAGAAATGCTATGAGTTATGATTCTTCTTTTGATAATGCGGGAAAAGAGTATGAAAAACTATATGATGGAGTATTGAAAAATGTTAAAAAAGTATGACAAGTTTTTTGAGGGCTATGAACTAGAAGCCTATAAATTGTTTGGATCACACATAAAGGATGGAGGTATGGAGTTTACTCTATGGGCTCCACATGCTAAAAAGGTTGAGGTCTTTACTTCAAAGGATAATTTTTCTTGTTTATATCCACTTGAAAAGATTGATGAAAGAGGTATTTGGCAAACTTTTATTCCTGACATGGAACCTCTTTATTCTTACAGATATCGTATTTATAAGAATGATACTTATTGGATAGATAAGTTTGATCCTTATTCTTATCGATATGAAAGAAGGCCTAGTAATGCTTCAGTTATGTATAATTTGGATTACTATAAGTTTTCTGATGATAAGTATCAAAACAATAAGACAAATAATTATTCTGAGAAAATCAATATTTATGAAGCACATTTAGGTGGTTTTAAAAAATATGAAAATGAATATGAAACTTATCGTTTGATAAAGGATGAACTTGTTCCTTATTTAAAAGATATGGGCTTTACTCATCTTGAATTAATGCCAGTATTTGAATATCCTTTTGATGGTTCATGGGGTTATCAAAGTTTAGGCTTTTTTGCCAGTACAAGTAGATATGGTACTCCATATGATTTAATGGATTTAATTAATGAATGTCATAAAAATAATATTGGCGTTATTTTAGATGTTGTCTTTGTACATTTCGCCAATGATGGCTTTGGTCTTGTGAATTATGATTTTGAGCCATGTTATGAATATAGAGAATATCATTTAGCTCATTCTGATTGGGGCACAATGTGTTTTGATTTAAATAGTGGACCAGTTGTTTCTTTCTTAATGTCTTCAGCTAATTTCTTTATTGATAAGTATCATGTTGATGGCTTAAGATTTGATGCAGTATCACATCTTATTTATCATAGAGGCAATAGAGACTTAGGTGAAAATGTAGCTGGTCAAAGTTTTGTCAAAAGAATCAATTATCACTTAAAACAACTTCATCCAACTTGTTTATTGATTGCGGAAGATTCTACTGACTTTGCCAATGTAACTAAAAAGGTAGAAGATGGTGGTTTAGGCTTTGATTATAAGTGGGACTTAGGTTGGATGAATGATACTTTAAGGTATTATGCTCTAGATCCAATTTATCGTAAGTATCATCATAATGATTTAACTTTCTCAATGGCTTATTTTTATTCCGAAAGGTTCCTTCTTCCTTTTTCACATGATGAAGTAGTGCATTCTAAAAAGACTATTGTGGATAAGATGTGGGGTACATATGAAGAAAAATTTAGTCAGTGTCGTAACTTATATGTATATATGTATACTCACCCTGGTAAGAAGCTTAATTTCATGGGGAATGAAATCGCAACAATTAGGGAATTTGATGAAAATAAAGAGCTTGATTGGTTCTTGTTAGATTATCCAATACATAGCGCTTTTAAGTCTTTGGTTAAAGATTTATCACATATGTATAAGGAATATGATGCTTTCAGCAAATATGATTATGATCCAACTTATTTCAAATGGATTGATGCGGATAATGCTGAACAATCAGTTTATATTTATTATCGTTATGATGAGGATTATTGTTTTGTTACATTATTAAACAACACTCCTAATTCATATACTAATTATCAAATTGGGGTTCCATTTGCCGGTACTTATAGTGAAATAATTAACTCAGAAGATAGTAAGTATGCAGGATGTGGCTTAATTAATACTAAAGCTATTAGGTCTAAGAAAGAAGCTTTCCATAAGTTAGATAATAGTATTAAGTTAAATGTGGCACCTTTTGCTGGCTTAATATTAAGACATAAGATTAAAAAAGAGCCTACAAAGAAAAAGAAAGATTAATAATGGAGACTTATGGTCTCCTTTTATATTGTGAATGTCGATATAATATTTATAAGTTAAGACATACAAAATAAATAAAAAAGAATTGGAGGGGAACATGGATATAAAAGATTATTCTAGTGCTTTTGTTGAAAACGAAAAGGAAGCCAACAAATATGTAGCGCATTGTATGCGTGTGCTTGCTTACGTCGTGGCTCTTATTTGGCTATTAAATATCTTGGGAATATTCATTGTTCCTGAAACTATTATGACAATAGCGGGAATTGGAGGGATTACACTTTTACTTTTGCCAAGTTTACTTTTAAAGCTAATAAAAAATGATTGTAAATACTTAAAAGTATACATAATGTTATGTTGTGTGCTTGGTATAAGCCTTTTATCTTCAGCACTTCCAAGTCATACTGTTTTGGCATGGTGTATACCGCTAGTGATGGGTTGTCATTATTATTCGAAGCGTTTTTCTTATTGGCTTTTAGTGCTTTGTATAATATGCATGGCTATTTCCATTATAATTGGTACTTATTATGGTGAATGGGATAGTAATCTTCTTAAGGCTTTGGAAATAGATGGTTCTAGAGTCATTACAAATCAAACTATCAAACGAGTTGTTTTGTTTTATATCGTGCCACGTTGTTTTATTCTTTATGGTGAAGCTATTATTTGTACTACTTTATCAAAGCGCACACATAATTTACTTGAAAGGCAAATTAAGGATAGTGTAGATAAACAAATGATTGAGTCTGAATTAAATGTCGCAACTCATATCCAAACTTCAATGCTTCCTAGAATTTTTCCAGCCTTTCCACAACGCAAGGAATTTGATGTTTATGCTTCAATGAATCCTGCTAAAGAAGTTGGTGGTGATTTCTATGATTTCTTTATGGTTGATCAAGATCATTTGGCTGTTGTTGTAGCTGATGTATCTGGCAAAGGGGTTCCAGCTGCCTTATTTATGGTTATTGCTAAAACACTTATAAAAGATCATGGCCAAAGTGGATCTACGCCGGATGTGGTCTTTACAAAAGTTAATCATTTGCTATGCGAGGCAAATGATGAAGGCATGTTTGTGACTGCTTGGATGGGCGTGCTAGAACTAAGTACAGGTCATCTTGTTTATGTAAATGCTGGACATAATCCTCCACTTATAAAAAGAGCTAATGGAAACTATAACTATTTGCGAAATAAAAGTGGCTTGGTATTAGCGGGATTGGATAATGTAAGCTATAAATCATATAGTATAGATTTAAATCCTGATGATATGTTGTTTTTATATACTGATGGTGTTACTGAGGCAACTAATGAAAATGATGAACTTTATGGTGAACAAAGGCTTGAAGTTGTTTTAAATAATAGCGATGATAATAGTCCAAAAGAATTGCTTGCCTTAGTAAAAAAGGATATCGATGATTTTGTGAAAGATGCTCCTCAATTTGATGACATCACAATGCTTGCTTTGCATTATATAGGGATTAAGGATAACTAACTAAATTAGCTCTCTTAGCAAACCCCAAGCGCTTTCTTCTTTACACTAATGTTAAAATATAAGATGTTGGAAAGAAGGGATTTATTTATGATAAATGTTTATATTATTTCAGGATTTTTAGGTGCTGGTAAGACTACTTTCATCAAGAAATTATTAAGTGAAAAGAAGTTTAAAAAAGTAATGCTTCTTGAAAATGAATTTGGTGAAGTTGGTGTAGATGGTGCTTTTTTTGATTCAGCTTTAGATGTTAAAGAAATAAATAATGGTTGCATTTGTTGTTCTTTAAAGGGTGACTTTAAGTCTGCACTAGAGGAAATTGAAGACATGGATGTAACTGATTTAATTGTTGAACCATCAGGTGTTGGCAAATTATCAGATATTTTAAATGTAGTAAAAGAAGATGACGACTTCAGAGTTGTTTCTCACATTTGTATCGTTGATGTAAAGACTTGTAAGAAATATCATAAGAATTTCAAGGATTATTTTGATGATCAGGTTAAGGCTGCAAACGCAATTGTTTTATCACATGTTGATGTAGCAGATGATAAGATTGATGAGGTTAAAGAAATCGTTAAAGAAATAAATGATGATGTAACTATTATCGATAAGACCATTGAATCTTATACAATCGATGAATTGATGGACTTAATTGTTGCTGGTAATACGGGGTTCGAACCCCAAGAGGTAGAAGAGGTAGAGGAAGATCATTGTTGCTGCTGTTGTGGACATCATGACCATGAACACCACCATCATCATGGCCACGATCATGAACATGAGCATCACCATCATGATGGGGGGTTCGAATCTGAAGATGAGGATGAATTATTCAAGAATCAAATTGTAAGAACTGATTATATATTTAACAAAGAAGAGTTAGAAACAATTCTAAATAATGTTGATGAAGATATAATTCGTATTAAGGGCTATGTTAATACAAAAGAGGGTACTATGTATCTAAATTATGTATTAAATGAATATCACTTATATTTAGGTGAAAAAAGAGATAAGGCCATAGTTTCAATTATTGGAACAAGCATTGATAAGAATAAATATAAAGAGGCCTTCCATGGATAGACCAATCTATGTTGTTTCTGGTTTTCTAGATTCAGGAAAGACAACAGCTATTAAAAGAACATTACTAGATCCTCGCTTTACGGAAAAAGAAAGTACTTTAATAATTTCTTTTGAAGAAGGCGATGAAGAATATGATAAAGACTTTTTAGATAAGACAAATAGTAATGTTGTCTATATGGACTTTAAGGAATTTGATGCTAATAAGTTATTAGAACTAGATGATATCTATAATCCTGATCGTTTCTTTATTGAATTTAATGGAATGGATGATGATTCTATCTTAATGAATATGGACTTACCATTAGGCATAGAATTTGCTCAACTTATTTGTACAATTGATGCTTCTAAGTTTAAATTACAAGTAAACAATATGCCTCAATTCATGTTTAATCATGTAAATGCTTGCGAAATTATTGTCTTAAATAGATATGAGGGAGCAGACTTTAGATATTTAAGAAACAATATTAAGAGTATGAATCAATATTGTGCAATTGGTCTAGAAGATAAAGATGGCAACATGTATGAGATGCCAAAGGATAATTTGTTTGATAAGAATAATCTAGATATTAATGATGCAGACTATGGATTGTTTTATATGGATGCCATTGATAATTATCAAAAGTATAATGGTTCACCTATTAAGTTTAATGGCTTTTATTTAGAAGGTGATAAAGAAACTAAGGTAATAGGTAGATTCGCAATGGTATGTTGTGCAAATGATACTCAACGACTTGGTATGATGGTTAAGGGTTTAAAACAAGACTTAGAAGTCAATCATTACTACCATATAGAAGGTATCTTTAGAGTAAAAGATGAAAGAGGTGGCATTAGAATCTATATTGAGGGAAAGAATGCTACCGAAATAGAAAAACCAAAAGAGGAGTATGTAAACTTTAACTAATGTCATTGTGGGGCTTATTTTTTGAAGGACTGTTATCTTTCTTGTCACCTTGTGTATTGCCAATGATTCCTTTATATATGTCTTATTTGGCAACAAACAAGAACAGTAAAAAGATTGTTGTGTTCCTAAATTCTTTATTCTTTGTCTTAGGCTTGAGTTTAATATTTTTAATTCTTGCCTTGGCTGTAGATTCTTTAAAACCATTAATAGATGAATATTCTACTATTATTACCTTGATTAGTGGAATATTTATTATTATATTTGGTTTACATGAAACCGGACTTATTACAATACAAGTAAACATTAGACAAAAAGATATCAGCATGGATACTTCTAACATGAACTTTATTAAAGCGTTCTTGCTAGGTTTCTTGTTTTCACTTGTTATATCACCATGTATTGGGCCAATGTTGTCTAGTGCGATACTATTAGCGGCATCTAGTAAAATAGGTGGCTTATATATACTTGTATATGCCTTGGGTTTACTTATACCTTTCTTTATAACTGGCTTATTTACTACATCAATAATTTCTTTTCTAAAGAGTAAGAAAAATATCTTGAAATATGTTGGAATTGTAGCTGGCATTATTCTTGTGATATATGGTGGCTATATGACCATTAATAGTTCAAAAGAAATTATTAGTCTAAAAAGTAGTGTTAACACTAATGAAAGCCAAGAAACTAATAATGATGCTTCTATATATTTACCAAAAAATGATTTTTATGATCAATATGGCAATATTGTTCATTTAAATGATTATTATGGCAAATATGTAATGATGAATTTTATCGCAACATGGTGTACTTATTGTATAAATGAAATTCCAGAATATTTAGAGTTTGCGAAAGCTCATGATGATATCAAATGCCTATATGTAATGTCACCAAGTAGCAGTAATGTTTCTAAGGAAGAAATCTTATCATTTATTGAAGAAAAGGGCATAGATATACAAGTAATAATAGATGAAGATAATGTACTTTTCAATCTATGTAATCCTAGTGCTTTCCCGACAATGTTTATAGGGGATAAAGAAGCTAAACTTCTAGGATATGTATCTGGTGCATATAATAAAGATGGCTTTGAAGAAATTTATGAAACAGTAAAAGAACAATATGATTAAAGGGAAGAACTTAGTCTCTTCTTTTATAATGCATAAAAAAAGAACTATCGATTGATAGTTCTTTATATTAATCATTTAATCAATTAGTAATTACTTAATGATTTCAGTAACGTTACCAGAACCTACAG
>CAVGFC010000042.1:0-7738 GCA_963628775.1 Acutalibacteraceae bacterium | reverse complement strand
AATATTATGAGATAATGCTCCACTTATGGATACACCATATTCATCAAAAACATTCAGTTTTTTTAAGATAATCATCACAAGCAACGATAATATAGCACCTGCCAAGCTATATAAAAAAGTTAAACCATTATTAAACAAAACACCCATAATCAAAACCCTAAGTAAAGATATTAAAATAGCTTCCTTTATGCCAAATTTATATAGGGCAAAAACTATCGCAATATTGGCAAGTCCCATCTTTATACCAGGTATGAGGAAATTATAAGGAATAATACTATCAATATATGCAAGAGATAAAGAAAGACAAAGCGTCATTGATAATAAAACTAATTTCTTATTTTTCATTTTAAAATAGCCTTAAATTCCACTTCACCTGCATTAAAACTAACTAACAAATCACCATTATGCCTTTGGCATATTGCCTTAGCTATAGCTAAGCCTAAACCATAACCATTAGTCTTTTTATTATGTGACTTATCACCTCTATAGAATCTATCAAATAAATACTTTAAATCATCCTGTTTTATATTTGAACATGTGTTTTTAGAGCTTATAATTGTCGCATCTTTTTGTTTGGTAATGCTTAAATTAACAATAGTATTTTCATCGCTATATTTAATCGCATTATCTAGTAATATAGAAATTAATCTAGAAATATTTTCTTCATTACCTATATACATTAAGTTATCATCTACATTAACTTTTAGCTCTATATTTTTTGAACTCGCAAGAGCTAAAAAGAAATCGCTTGTTTCATTTAAGACATCACTTAAATTAAATTCTTCTTTGATGATTTCCTTATCTTCATTAAGCTTATTTAAAACCACCATTTCATTAACTAACACACTTAAATTATTGGTTTGTTTAATAGAAGCATTTAACCATTTATTATCACCAATCTCACTTTTTAAAAGATTTAAAGAAGCGCTTATTGTCGTAATTGGCGTCTTTAATTCATGTGAAGCATTAGTAATAAATTCCTTTTGCCTTCTATCATTTTCAATATAAGGCAAGACTATCCTTTTAGAATAGGCAATACTTAAAACAATAATCAATGTTGAACAAATAAAAGCAGCAAGTATTGTATAAAAAGTGGTCATCTTAAATTGAAGCATTTCTTTTTCAACATCTAAAAAAGTAGCCATATAACGATCATCACCATTTTTTTCTACTAAAAAACGATAACCATCTTTATAACCATAGCCCTCACCATTATTCAAAGCGATTTCTATATATTCATCAGTTTCTTTATCACTAACTTTATTAATATTGCTTAAATTAGCTTCAGATAGCTTGCCACTGCCATTAAATCTTAAAGTAAAATAACGAGTTGTATAGTAGTCTTCATTTGGCCTATCTTTTGGCATTTTATATGAATTAGAAACGATAGTATCTAATGTATCGATTTCATTTTGTTTAATCGTACTATAGTTGGCAAATAAAGAAATTGCGCACAATAAAAGCATCGTAAATAAAATCGATATACTGATAATCTTTATAAAGCGTTTTTGTAGTTTCTCTATCATTTAACTCCCAAGTAGTAGCCTAGTCCCCTACTACTTAATATTGATAGTTTACTACCTAATTGTTTTAATTTCTTACGAATATTTGAAATATGTACCCAAACTACCGAAATATCTACATCACTATAGCCCCATATTTTTTCCATTAAATATTCACTAGAAAATACTTTTCCTGGATTATTTATAAATAGTTCAAACAATTGATACTCTTTACCATTTAGATTAACTTGCTTATCTTCATGATAGATAATAGCCTTATCCTTATCAAAACTAATATCTTCATAACTTAATACATCACTTACAATATTGCCACTTCTTCTAAGCATTGCCTTAAGCCTGATTAAAAGTTCTTCTACATCAAAAGGCTT
Source organism: Acutalibacteraceae bacterium (assembly GCA_963628775.1). Classification (GTDB taxonomy): domain Bacteria; phylum Bacillota_I; class Bacilli_A; order Erysipelotrichales; family Erysipelotrichaceae; genus Colivicinus. The sequence continues at coordinate 5,847 of CAVGFC010000042.1, read as the reverse complement.
AGGCAAATAATCATCTGCCCCAACCTTAAAGCCTAGTATTCTATCACTTGTTTCACCCTTTGCGGTAAGTAGCATCACTGGTGTATCAATATTATTTTCTCTTAGTTTTTTTAAAACACTTAAGCCATCAATACCAGGCATCATAATATCCATAATTATGCCATCATAATTATTATTTGCCGCAAGCAAGTAGCCATCTTCACCATTGTCAGCTCTATCAACAATATAATTATTCTTTATAAGTATCGCCTCTAAAGCATCCAATAAATCTAATTCATCTTCACAAACTAAAAGTTTCATAGATTATTTATAGAATAAGCAATATAGCCATCAATTAAATCACCAACTGATTTAACAATTTCACCAGTATCTTCTTTCATATCATTAAAGATAAATTTCAAGAAAGTACCAGCTAAACCAAATAAGACAAAATCAATATATTCATCAAACTTTTCTTGATTAACAGTGTTACGCATACCAATTGAATCAAAATAATTTGTGATTAATTCTTTTTCATACTTAAAAACCATACGCTCTAAATAATCACGTGATAAAGAGTTATAAATATGATAAATCTTCTTTTCATTAGTTTTACAATAATCTAAAAAATCCTTAAAAGATTGTCGCCAATCGCTATGAGTTAGCCACTTCTCCCTATTTATTTCAAACCACTTTTGAAGAAGATCATATATATCTTCATAATGATAATAAAAAGTATTAGGAGAAATCTCACATCTTTTAGCTAATTCAGAAACAGTGATTTTTTCAAAAGCCATTTCATCTAGCATTTCTTCAAACGTTTCAATGATTGCTTTATTAGTACGTATAGCCATACCTATATTTTATCGATTAAAGAGAATATTTACTAGAGTAATCTTTAAATAAACTATCAAAGTCCTTATCTTTACTAGCATGTCTTTTAGTCTTATGAATATAGCGATTATCATACATTAAGTCATCAATAATTTCAGCACCAATATCATTACAATGGTCACCTACTCTTTCAAGATTAATAATCAAATCAGTCCAAATAAAACCGGTTTCGATAGTACATTCACCTTTTTTTACTCTATCTATATGATTAGCTCTTAAACTTTCCTTTAGACCATCTATCACTTCTTCAAGTGGGGCAATCTTTAAAGCCAACTCTAAGCTATTTTCCTTAAAAGCCTTAATTGCTAAATCAACTATTTCACTAACGGCACCTGTCATCTTATCTAATTCTTTAATAGCAGCCTCAGATAAAGACAAGTTTTGAGTTCTTAATTCCTTGCTATCTTGAGCAATATTAATCGCATGATCAGCTAGTCTTTCTAAATCATCGATTACCTTTAGCATCTTAGAAACTTCCTTGCTTTCAGCTTCATTTAATGTATTTTTAGAACTAAGCTCAACTAGATATGTGCCTATAATATCCTCATAGTGATCATTTTTATCCTCAATTTTACATACTTTTTCATAGGCCTTATCAGAATAATTATTAATAGTTTTAATCGCATTATCCATAGCTGCCTTTGAAGTATCAGCCATATCTAGTAAAGAAGACTTCGCTTGTGATAAAGCCAAAGCCGGAGTGACAAATAAACGATTATCTAGTTCATCATATTTTTCTTTAGACTTACTATCAGGTATTACCTTTAAAGCTAATTTCTCTAATAAAGAAGACAAAGGAAGTAAGATAATAACACAAATTATATTAAACAAGGAATGGCATATCGCAACACCAAACATTGTCGCATTATCTTCAAGAATTGGTAAGTAAACTAATGACTTTACAATGCAAAAAACACTAAGTACAACAACCGTGCCTAAGACATTAAACATCAAATGGACAAAAGCGGCTCTTTTAGCGTTTTTATTTGTACCAATTGAAGAAAGTAAAGCAGTAACACAAGTACCAATATTTTGACCCATAATGATAGGAACAGCTGCCCCATAGCTTACCTGTCCTGTGTTAGCTAAAGCTTGAAGTATACCAACAGATGCTGAACTTGATTGAATAATAGCTGTAAGTAAAGCACCAGCTAAAACACCCAATATTGGATTTGTAAATAACAAGAATAATTGTGAGAAAGCAGGAACATCAGCTAAACCGCTAACCGATGAAGACATAGTATCCATACCAAACATTAAAGTAGCAAAGCCTAGTAGTATTAAACCTGTATCTTTTTTAGAATCATTTTTTACAAACATGTATAAGATGATACCGATTAAAGCTAGAATAGGTGTAAATGAAGTAGGCTTTAAAAGTCTAATCAAGATACTTGAACCATCAATTCCCCCAAGTGATAAAATCCATGAAGTAATAGTGGTTCCAATATTGGCACCCATAATAACATTGATTGCTTGTCTTAATGACATAAGCCCTGAATTAACAAAGCCAACAACCATTACTGTTGTAGCGCTAGAAGATTGAATAATCGAAGTTATCACAAGACCAGTTAAAAAGCCCTTAAACTTACTATTGGTCATCTTAGCTAATAAATCCTTTAATTTATTGCCAGCCTTTCTTTCTAGTGCTTGGCCCATAATATTCATTCCAAACAAGAATAAACAAAGGCCACCAATCATCTCTAATACATCAAACAAATCCATAATAAAAACCCTTTCTACCTAAATTTAGCAAAGGCTTGTTAAATTAATAAAAAGGGATTGTAAAGAATATGTAAAATTAAAGTTTTGGTAAAGTAATTGTAAATTCGCTACCACTTCCAATACTAGAAGTCACGGTGATATCGCCATTTAAAGTTTTAACCGCATGTTTTACAATTGAAAGCCCAAGGCCAGTTCCACCAACCTCTTTAGAACGCGATTTATCAACTCTATAGAATCTTTCAAATATTCTATCCATACTATCGCTTGGTATACCAATACCATTATCTTTAATCTTTATAATAGCTTTATCTAAATCATCTTTGATATTAATTTTTACATAACCATTTTCTTTATTGTACTTGATGCCATTATCAACAAGATTGTAAATTATCATATGTAAAAGTTTTGGAGAACTATTAATTGTGCAATGATCACCTTCCACATCTAAAGAAACCTTGCCATTACTTGCGACTACACTTAAATCATTAATAACACTACTACATGCCTCATATAAATCAATACCAGTATAATCACCACCCTCATCTTTATCTTCATCTAAATAAGACAACTTGATAATATCTTCAATCAAAGACATCAATCGTTTTGATTCTTTATAAATTTGTTTAGAAAACTTGGAAATATCTTCCTTACTTGAAACAAAGCCATTGCTTAATAATTCAGCACAACCTGATATATTTTGTAAAGGAGTCTTTAATTCATGTGAGACATTGGCAGTAAATTCTTTACGCATTAATTCAGTCTTTTCCTTTTCAGAAATATCAATAATTAATAAAGAGATACCATTAACCTTATTATTGGAAATAATTGGTGAAGCATAGAACTCATAGTTAATATTATTGATAGGAATAATAACTTCGTTTTTATTACCCATTTTAGCTTTACTTAATAATTCTTGCATCTCAACGCTATTGTTAAAAAGAAGCAAGTCCTTACCAACGCTATAGGTAGTAATATTTAAAAGATTAGACGCAAAATCATTAATTGATAAAATGATTCCTTCATCATTTAATAAAACTAGCCCTTCATTAAGATTTTTAGTAGCGGCATTAAATTCATTTTTCTTATCAGACAATTCCTTTTCTTGATTATGCAGAAGTCTTTGTTGAATAGTTAAACGATTTACTAATGGCTTTATTTCCTCATAAGTTTCACAATTTTCTGGATGATCTAAATCAATTTCATTAAGGGGTTCAACCACCTTATTAGAAATCCTATAAGCAAGATAAAACGATAAACCAATAGTAATTAAAACCACAATTAATAAAGGTTGAATCATACTAATCGCAATAGCCCAAATGGAAGATTGGGAAATAGATGTTCTAATAATTGAACCATCTTTTAATAATCTAGCACTATATAAAGATTTATATAAAACAGTGCTTGAATAACGAATTGAGCTACCTACACCATTTTCTAAGGCTTGTTTTACTTCTTCTCTTTCTAAATGATTTTCCATTTTAGAAGCACTAGCTGTATTATCAAATAGCACCTTACCATCACTAGAAATCCAAGTAACACGGCAATTTGAACTATCTAGGCTATTTAGATAATCAAGGCCATCTTTCTCTACTGCACTTGCGACAAATTCGCTATCAACTTCAAGTTGTTTTAATTGCACGCTTGTAAAATATTCATATAAAACACCCATAATTAAGACAAGCGAACATAAAAGGGTAACAACACCAACTAAACAAGTTGATTTAAATATTTTATTTTTCATTGTATAGCCTCCATCTTATAGCCAACGCCACGTAAAGTTTTTATACAAGAGCCACAATCACCCAATTTATTTCTTAAAGTTCCAATATGAACATCAATAGTTCTACTCTCACCTACAAAACTACTTCCCCAAACTGAAGAAAGTAAGTTTTCGCGTGTGAAAACAAGACCAATATTATTCATAAATAATTCTAATAATTCATATTCTTTTAAAGTAAGTTCCACTTCAAAGTTATCAACCTTAACAATATGTTCATCAGGACTTAAAGTAATAGGACCATTCTTCAATACCTTATTATTAGAAGTAACATCACTTCTTCTTAAAACCGCCTTAATTCTTGATACCATCTCCATCATGCCAAATGGCTTAGCTAAATAATCATCAGCACCTAAATCAAGACCAATTACTTTATCATATTCTTCGCCTTTTGCACTAGCTATAATGATAGGAATACTACGATATCTTTCATCATTTTTTAGTCTTTTTAAAATTGAGATTCCATCTTCCCCTGGAAGCATAATATCTAGAGTGATAAGTGATGGCTTCTCTTTTTTTAAAGCTTCATCAAGCTCTTTTCCATCTTTAAATCCTTCAGCTTTGATACCTGAAGCATTTAAAGTATATGTCATAAGTTCTCTAATTCCACGATCATCTTCTACACAATAAATCATTTTACAATTCCTTTTTTACAATTTAATGCTACTAGATAATTGTTATTAATTGTACAAACTTATGTAAAAAGAATGTAAAAAGTCCTTATAAAAGACTAATTTACAAGGACTTTTTATGACACGTTTAATTAACTTAATAATTATTGTTTTAATGATACTATCACAAAAATTAAAAAAGGCAACTAATAATAGCTGCCATTTTAATAGTTTTTATTAGGCTACATGACTTCCAGTAATATAATATACCGTCCACTTAGCAATATTTACGCAATGATCGCCAATCTTTTCAAAATATTTAGCGCACATTAGTATATCAATGATAAATTCACCATCATTTTTATTTTCATGAATGATATCAATCAATTGATTTTTAACCTTATTAAAATCATCGTCAACCTTATCATCGGCTTTAATCACGCTTTTAGCTAGATCTAAATCTTTTTCAATGAAAGATTTAACACTATTACTTAGCATATCTTTTGTAATATTAGCCATATCTAGTACTAAATCATCTTTACTTAGGCAAGTCTTAGATGTAATCTCAAGAATTTCAGCAATATTTTCTACTTGATCACCAATTCTTTGAAGGTCATTAATAATTTTCATAATTGAACTGATGCGTCTTAAATCAGAGGCTACTGGTTGTTGTAAAAGAAGAAGTTTCATACATTCTGATTCAATGTATTTCTCCTTTCGATTTATCTTTTCAAAAAGAGACTTTACTAAATTTAGTTCTTCCTTATTGTTAGTACCGATATTGTTAGTGGCGATTGATATCATCTTCATCGCAATATCATTCATACTAGCCAAATCATCATTTAATTGTTGTAGCTCATTATC
>CAVGFC010000041.1:0-14297 GCA_963628775.1 Acutalibacteraceae bacterium | reverse complement strand
AAAAATTCATTAAAATCCTCCCCTGTCGCCCATATAGGTGCAACGTTTTAGACTCAATGATTATAACAAAAAAGAGAGTTATTTAAACAATCACTAATCAATTTTGTTTAGAGAGACTATACTCTTTTTCCATGTTGTTATTGCCATATCTTTTTTTAACAGCCATCTCTATCAATTTACATCTATTTATCGTTTTTGTTTTTCATCATCCTGCTGCTGAATGTAAAACATTCCCTTTTGTGTTTCGATTTCCGCCTTTAGTTCTTCCTTAGTTGGCAAGTACAGCTTGTATTTCGAAGCAAAGAGTTGCTCATTACCATGCATAACAGAATAACGAGCAATATCATCATCTGTATCCGAACACAGCACAATACCGATTGTTGGGTTATCTCCTTCACTGCGTTTCAGTTCATCGTACATACGGATATACATATCCATCTGTTCCACATCTTGATGCGTGATCTTCTCCGTTTTCAAATCAATAAGAACAAAACACTTCAGTATATAGTTGTAAAACACCAGATCAATATAATAATCTTGTTTTTCTGTATGAATATGCTGCTGTCTTGCCACAAAAGCATATCCTTTTCCAAGCTCCATCAGAAACTTCTGCAAATTCGAAAGAATGCTTTTCTCCAGGTCACTTTCTGTGAAATCCGTATTCCCGGAAAATCCCAGAAATTCGGCAACAACCGGGTTTTTGATAAACTCCAATTTATCATTTTGATACGTTGCCGTAAGTTCTTTCATCTCATCTTCTACGAGTTCTTTTTTCTGGGTTCTCAACATACGACAATAGTACTGAGAAGAAATATTGCGCTGCAATGTACGAACACTCCATGTCTGTTCTGACGCCTCCATCTCATACCATTCACGAGCAGCTTTATCATTTACCTGCAAAAGAATGCGATAATGTGTCCAGGAAAGGCATACTTCAGATTTTCCACTCATTGAGTGGAAAATCTTTGGAAAGCACCTCCAAGATATATGCCTCGCCCGGCATACAAAAGAAGAGAGTTATTCACTCTCTTCTTCATTTTCTTCTTCATGTTCCATTAATGTAACTGTCTTAACATAAGTATTTTGTTCAGGCTTAATCAATTTAACACCCTTAGTAACTCTGCCAAGTGTTGAAACATGCTCTAAAGAAATTCTGATAATGACACCATCGTTTCTCATGATTAAGGCATCTTCATTACCATTAACCGCCTTAAGAGCAACTAAATCACCATTTGTTTCATTGATGTTGATAGTCTTAACACCCTTAGCGCCACGTGATGTAATTCGATATTCTTCAATATCTGTCTTTTTACCATAACCATATTTAGAAACAACAAGAATTTGTTTACCTTCTTTAGAAGTGCAACAGCCAATTACATATGAACCATCAACATTCATACCTCTAACACCACTTGCGTTACGTCCCATAGCTCTAACACCATTTTCATTAAAACGCACAGCCTTACCATTAGCGGCACCAATGATAATTTCATCATCACCTAGAGTTGGTTTAACATCTACCAATTCATCATCCTCTTTCATAGTTATCGCAATCTTACCTGATTGTCTGATTGATTCAAATTCTTTGGCTTCTACTCTCTTACATAAACCATTCTTAGTCACAAAGAACAAGTAGCCCTTTACTTCCCATTCTCTATTAATTGGAACAAGAGCCTTTACTTTTTCATCCTTTTCAATATTGATAATATTAATAACTGGAATACCCTTACCATTTCTACTAGACTCAGGAATCTTATATCCCTTTATACGATATACCTTTCCTTTATTAGTAAATAGAAGCAAGTGATCATGAGTTGACATTGTGATATTTTGTTCAACAACATCATCTTCATTTAAGGTCATACCCTTTATACCTCTACCACCTCTGTTTTGGGTCTTATAAGTATTTACTGGTAAACGTTTAATATAACCATTACTTGATAAAGAAACAATAATATTTTCAACTGAAATTAAATCTTCATCTTCTACATCAACTTCGCCATCAATGATTTCTGTACGACGAGGATCATTATATTTATCTTTGATGATATTTAATTCATCTTTGATAATTTGAAGTACTCTGCTATGATTTGCTAAGATGTCTTTTAAATCATCAATTTCTTTATATAACTCATCTAATTCAGCACATATCTTTTCATAAGATAAACCAGATAATCTTCTAAGTTGCATAGAAAGAATAGCTTCACCTTGTTTATCATCAATACCGAATTCATCATTAAACTTAATAAGTATTTCTTCATCAGTTCTACTAGTTTTAATTATTTCAACGATTCTATCAATATTATCTAAGGCAATCTTTAAACCTTCTAAAATATGAGCTCTTTTTTCATCTTCTTTTAAATCAAATTCCGTTCTTCTTCTGATGACATCAATTTGATGCTCAACATATAACTTAATGATTTCCTTTAAAGATAACAACATTGGTTTATTATCAACAAGGACATTGTTATTAACACCAAATGAAGATTGAACTGGAGTTAATTTATATAGTTGATTTAAAATAACCTCTGGTTGAACATCTTTCTTAAGTTCTATTTCAATACGAATACCATTTCTATCATTAGAAAGGTCTTTCATATCAGCAATACCATCAATTATCTTATCCTTAGCAAGTTCATGTATCTTATCATACATAACTTGTTTATTAACTAAGTAAGGAATTTCCTTAATAATAATCTTATGTTTATTTCCTGGTAAATCTTCAATCACTACCTTAGAACGCATGATGATTGAACCTCTACCAGTTTCATAAGCTTGTCTTATACCACTTCTACCAACTATATAACCACCAGTTGGAAAATCAGGACCTTGGATATAATTCATTAATTCAGTAGTTTCAATATCAGGATTATCCATTACCGCAATAATCGCATCAATTGATTCACCTAAATTATGAGTAGGCATATTAGTTGCCATACCTACCGCAATACCCATTGAACCATTTACTAATAAGTTAGGAAATCTACTTGGAAGTACTACTGGTTCTTTATGTCTTGCATCATAGTTATCACGCCAATCAATAGTTTCTTTTTTAATATCACTAACTAGTTCTAATGATATTTTTGACATTCTAGCTTCGGTATAACGCATAGCCGCAGCACCATCACCATCAAGAGAACCAAAGTTACCATGACCATCAACTAAAGGATATCTATATGAGAAAGGTTGAGCCATACGAACCATTGTGTCATAAATAGCTGTATCACCATGAGGGTGATATTTACCCATAACTTCACCAACGATGTTTGCGGATTTTACATGGGGCTTATCAGGAGTGAAACCAGCATCATACATTGCCCAAATGACTCTTCTATGAACTGGTTTCATACCATCTTTTACATCAGGCAAAGCTCTATCGATGATAACAGACATTGAATAGCTTAGGAAGTCTTCTCTCATTTCCGAAGAAATATTTACTTCCTTCATGTTTCCATGATTGAAAAAACGATTATCTAATTCTTCCATATTTCCTCCTAAATATCCAAGTTCTTAACAAAGTGAGCATTTTCAACAATAAAGTTACGTCTTGGCTCTACTTCATCACCCATCAACATTGAGAATACGCTATCAGCATCAATAGCATCTTCAATAGTTACTCTTTTCAAAGTTCTGCGTTCTGGATCAAGAGTTGTTTCCCATAATTGGCTAGGATCCATTTCACCAAGACCTTTGTATCTTTGTACATCATATTTTTCATCACCAAAGTCACGCTTTGCCAACTCTAGTTCATCATCAGAGTAACAATATCTTAAGGTCTTTTGGCCCTTAAATACTTTATATAAAGGAGGCATTGCGATATATACATAACCACCTTCAATTAAAGGTTTGAAATATCTATATAAGAAAGTAAGCATCAAGGAAGCGATATGTTGACCATCGACATCGGCATCGGTCATGATTACAATCTTGTGATAACGTAGTTTTGAAATATCAAGTTCATCACCAAATCCACAACCAAAGGCTTGTATCATCATTCTGATTTCCGCATTATCAAATATTCTATGTAACCTAGCTTTTTCAACATTTAGGATTTTACCTCTTAAAGGAAGAACAGCTTGGAAATTAGAATCACGTCCTTGTTGGGCACTACCACCAGCCGAATTACCTTCGACGATATAGATTTCACAAATAGAAGCATCTCTACTAGCACAATCTTTTAATTTGGTTGGAAGGCTTGCACTACCAAAGTCATCTTTTCTTCTTACCGTTTCTCTAGCCTTTTGAGCAGCAAGTCTAGCTTCTGATGCAGACTTAGCTTTTTCAATAATGATTTTTGCGATATCTGGATTTTCTAGGAAACATCTCTTTAAGAAATCACCAAATATTTTATTAACAACAGGCTTAACTTCTGCATTACCAAGTTTACCCTTTGTTTGTCCTTCATATTGAGGATCTGGATGCTTAACAGAAACAATAGCTGTTAATCCTTCTTTTAAGTCATCAATAGAAAAATTAGGATCATCTGGCTTTAAGAATTTTTTATCTTTTGCATAAGCATTAACAACTCTAGCAAGTGTTTGTCTAAAGCCATCAAGGTGCATACCACCCTCTGGTGTAAAGATATTATTACAGAATGAATAAACTTTTTCTGTATAAGAGGCATTATATTCAAACGCAACTTCTACCGAAATATTTGTTTCTTCATCACTGCCATCACAATATAAAACATTTTCAAATAATAGATTTTCGCCTTCATTTAAGAAAGAAACATATTCCTTAATACCGCCTTCATATAAGAAAGTAGTAGAACCTTTATGTTCATCATCTTTTTCCCAATTAAAGATAAATTTAATACCCTTATTCAAGAAAGCCATTTGACGGATTCTATCATATAAAGTCTTATAGTTATAGACAGTTCCTTCTTTAAAAATTAAATCATCGGCCTTAAATCTTACAGTTGAACCTTTTTCATCTTTACTACAAGTACCAATTTCATATAAAGGCTTATCAACATGTCCACCTTCATGGAATCTTACAAAGTAGACTTTACCATCTTTATGAATAGTTACTTCTAGCCATTTACTTAAAGCATTAACAACACTGGCACCAACACCATGAAGACCACCTGATACTTTATAGGCACCTCCACCAAATTTACCACCTGCGTGAAGCACTGTAAAAATAGTTTCAACTGTTGAAATACCGGTTTTCTTATGAATTTCAACTGGCATACCTCTACCATCATCTTTAACAGTAACGATATCATCTTTATCTACTGTTACTTCAATACTGTGGGCATAACCAGCTAAAGCCTCATCCACTGAGTTATCAACAATTTCCCATACTAAATGATGAAGACCAGTATCTGATGTAGTACCAATGTACATACCTGGTCTTTTTCTAACTGCTTCTAAGCCTTCTAATACTTGAATATCATCCGAAGTATAATCATCATGATTAATTTTTGTATCAGCCATCTATCTCTCCTTTATTTCTATCAAATTAAAATTATTTAAAATCTTAATATTTTCCAAATCCGTTCCTGTGATAATTGTTTGATTATCAAAAGGAATATAACGCAAAAGTCTTTGTTTATTATCGAAATCTAGTTCCGATAAAATATCATCTAATAAAATAATTGGACATTCATTGGTTTTATATCTAATATATTTTTCTAGCGCTAATTTAAAACTAATTAGGGTTAATCTACTTTGACCTTGTGAGGCAACTGTTTGAATTAAGTTATCATCAAAGTAGAATTCATAATCATCATGATGAATACCAAAGTTAGCGTAATGATAAATTAAATCTTTATCTCTACTTTTAAGCATATTTTCTTCTAAATGATCTATGTTACAACAAGACTTATATTTAATAAGTATGTTCACACTAGAATTACTTAAATCATCATAGATATTTGTGATATAAGAATTGATAATATTTATAAATTCTTCACGATATCTAATAATTATCTTCATTTCCTTTATCATTTTAGAATCAATAATATCAAGATAATTTAAATCAATATTTTCTTCTTTAAGTAATTTATTCTTGTCTTTAAGTAATAGATTGTAAGTAGATAAAGATAATAAATATTCTTTAGAAACCTTGCCAATTTCAATATCTAGTATTCGTCTTCTTTCACGTGGTGAATCAATAAATAAATTTAAATCATTTGGTTTAAATAATATACAATTGACTTTGCCGATAAATTCCGAAGTTCTTTTTAAGACATTGTCATTAAAATAAAGTCTTTTACCATTATCAGAAATAACAACTTTAAGTTTACCTATATCACAATTAGCTTCAATTTTTGAATATGTCTCTTCCTTTTTAATAAGATCATTATCATTTAAAGTACGGAAAGACTTAGTATTAGAAAGGACAATAAGACTTTCTAGAATATTAGTTTTACCTACACCATTTTTTCCAATAATAATATTTAAGCCTGAATCAAAATTAATATTCAAAGAAGTATAGTTTCGATAATTATTTAGTTTCAAAGAACTAACTAACATATCAAATACTTAACTCCTGAAATTTCTAAACTATCACCTTTATATAATTTACGGCCTCGACGATTATCACTTTCATTATTAATAAGTATTTCATTAGAACTTAAAAATATCTTAGCTTCCCCACCTGTTGAAATAATATCGGCAATCTTTAAAAATTGACCTAGAGTAACATATTCATCTTTAATAGTTATTTTTTTCATTACTTTAATATTATAGCACTATTTTAAATTATTAGATGTGTGGTAGTAGTGTACTTAAAAAATAAAAAAGCCCAAAATGGGCTTTAAATTAGCTTTGAGAAATATTTAGATATTTTTTAAGCTTTATTTATAAGTTCTAACTGGAGAAATCAATTGAACAATACTTGCATCATTACTATCAGTGATGATTAATGGTTTTAATTCGCCAGAGAAAGATATAGTGATTTCATCAGCTGACATTGCCTTAATCGCATCAATTAAGTATTTTCCAGAACAACTTACTTCAATAGGTGATCCTTCAAATGAAATAACATTTATTTCTTCAAATGATGAACCATTATTACCATTGGATGTGATTACGATATTTTGTTCATTAATAGTTAACTTAACAATGTTTTTACCATCTGACTTAATAAAAGAAGATCTGTCAATTGCGCTAGATAATTCTTTTGCGCTTACTACAAGTTTTTGAGTAAAGCTTGTAGGTATTAATCTTTTAACATCAGGAAATTCATCATCAAGTAATCTTGTTTGAATTATTGAATTATTGAAGATAAAAGATATCTTAGTATTATCAATACCTATTTCTACTTCTTCTACATTAGTTAAAGAATGATAAATATCTAATAAATATTTACGAGGAATTGTAATATTAAAGTTTAAATTAGAATCAATATCTACAGTTTTTGAAGCTAAACGATATGAATCAGTTGCGTTTACATATAATCTTCCATTTTCAGCTTTAAAGTTAACACCAGTTAAAATAGGTCTAGTATCTTTTTCAGAACATGCGAAAGATGTTTCGTTAACTATTTTAAAGAAAGTATATGTATCAAATTTAAAAAGAGCGTTATTACAAGTGAAATCAATATTTGGATAATCATCTGTGGCTAAAGCGTTAATTTTAATTTCTGATTTACCACCATAAATCTTAGCTAAGGAATTATCAAATATTTCTACATTTATAAAGTCACTATCTATCTTTCTTACAATATCTAATAGATATTTAGATTCAATAACATTCTCGCCTTCTTCACTTATAGATATTATTTCTTTATCATCACTATTTTTAATTTCTGTTTTTATAGAAATATTAGTATCAGAAGAAATAAGTGTTAAAGTATTATTTTCGGCTATTAACTTAATACCATTAAGTATAGGTAATGGTGTAGTATTGGAAATACCTTTTTGAGTCATTGATAAGGCATCTAGAAATTCACGCTTGTTTATTTTAAAAATCATACCGGCTCCTTTTTATATAAATTAATTAATAATCTAATAATAATTAAGGTGTTGATAAATGTGGAAAACTTATTAAAGCACGATAATTACAAGACTATTTTAACATTTTTATTATTTAAAAAATTGTGGATATAGTGGATTAATTAATCCTTTTCTTAATTTCAGCTATCGCTTGTAGATAACTTGAATCACTTTTACAAAGACTTTCAACCTTTTCACAAGCGTTTATAACTGTGGAATGATCTCTTTTACCAAACTCATTACCTATTTCTTTATAAGAAGAGTCCAATAATTCTCGACATAGATACATGGCAATGTGACGAGGGATAGCGATATTTTTGGTTCTATTAGCTGAACAAATTTGTTGTCTTGTAATATTGTAGTAATCACATACAACCTTTCTTATTTTAGCGATATTTAATTCATTTCTATTGGTTTCAATAACTTCACCTTTAAAAGCTTCAGAAGCTAGTTTTAAAGTAATATGATCATCACCAGAAGTATTAAAATTAATGAAATAGAAAAGTAAACGATTAATAGCCCCTTCTAGAGATCTTACATCTTTAGAAAAATTAGTAGCGATATAAGATAATACTTCATCATCAACTTTGTCGGAGAAATTGCCATTGTTGGCAATTTTCATTTTTAAAATACGGATACTAGTTTCATATTCAGGAGATTCAATATTCACATTTAATCCTTGATTGAAACGTGATAATAATCTATCTTCGAGTCCTTTAATATCACCAGGAGATCTATCAGCGGTAATACAAATTTGTTTACGATCATTTACAAGACGGGTAAATATTGAAAAGAATACTTCTTGTGTCCATTCTTTACCAGCAATAAATTGAATATCATCAACAAGTAATAAGTCTAAATCATAAAATGAAGCTTTAAATTCATCAGTATTACTATTTTTACGCGCTCTTTGTAAGGCATCAATAAAATCATTACCAGAAACAAAACCTATTTTTTTAGTAGGCATATTATAGGCAACTTCATTACCAATTGCGTTTAATAAGTGTGTTTTACCAAGTCCTGAATTGCCATATATAAATAAAGGATTATAAACAAGTCCTAAATTTTTAGCACATGTTAAAGAAGCAACTTGAGCTTGGCTATTAGATTTTCCTAGTACGAAATTAGAAAAATTCATATTTGGATCTAGTGACCTATCAAAAAATTCGTTATGAAAGGTAGGTATAATAGCTTCTTTGATATCTTTTTCTTCAATAAATTCAACAGTAATATTAGTGTTTTCCATTATGGATTGAAGACATTGAGTAATTGTTGACCTATTTTTTTCCATTACTGTACAGGTTATAAAATTGGTAACAACTATCTTACAATGACCATTAGTTACGGAATATAATTTACTGTTTACGGTATATAAATTAAATACTTCTTCTGGTATTAATTGGGTATTTTTAATAGCTTGTAGCGTTCTTTCCCACAAGTCTTTTAAATAAAAATCATCGTTTGTCATAATATAAAATCCTTAAGTAATAGTAATTATATTTTAGAGTTTTCCACATTTCAATATGAAAAAATGATGAGTTTTCCACATTCCACATTTCAAACTTATCAACTAGGCGTTAACCATGGCTTATAAGTGAGTTTTCCACAGTTTTCCACATTTTTTTAATGTTGATAAAAGGTGGAATAGTTTTCCACACACTAGTGAATTGTGGATTGTTGACAAAAGAAAAGTTTTTCAACAAGATTATTCACACTTAATAATTAAAAATATACGATAAATAAAGGATTTTAAATACTTATCAACTTTTCCACAAAGTGTTGATAACTTAAAATTGTGGATGTGGATTTTATGTTTATAAAATTGTTTAAAACTTCTTAAAACACCATTAAAAAGGGCTAATAATCAACATTTATAAAAATAAAGAATTATTCACATATCTTTTCTGTATAGTAGAATATTAAAAAGGTGATTTTATGGCACATAAAGAAAATGTAGTAATAACAAATATTTGTTTAATCTATAAAGATGATGAAATACTTGTACAAGAACGCAAAAAGAAGGATTGGCCAGGTATTACTTTTCCTGGAGGACATGTTGAAAAAGGTGAAAACTTTTATGATGCGATTATAAGAGAAGTAAAAGAGGAAACTAATCTTACTTTATTAAATCCTGTATTATGTGGAATAGAAGAATATAAACAAATAGATGATGAAGACCGCTATATTATTTTGTTTTATAAATGTAATAAGTTTGATGGTGAACTAAAGTCTTCTAACGAAGGTGAAGTCTTTTGGATTAAGCGAAAAGATTTTAATAAATATCAATTATCTCTAGATTTAGATAGAATGCTAAAGATAATGGAAAGTGAAGAACTTAGTGAATTATTGTATTATTTAGAAGATGGGGAATATAAGTCAAAGGTAGTTTAATATGGAAATTAATGATTATCAAAAAAAGGCCATGACAACTCTTAATAAAGATATTAAGAAAGATGATGTTTTGATAAATAGCGCAATGGGGCTATGTGGTGAGAGTGGCGAAGTTATCGATTTAATCAAAAAACATTTATTTCAAGGACATGAATTAAATAAAGATGATTTAATCAAAGAATTAGGTGATGTAGCTTGGTATTTAGCTGAGGCTGCATATGCCTTAGATGTCTCACTTGATGAAATATGCTTAAAAAATATTGAAAAGTTAAAGAAGCGTTTTCCAAAGGGTTTTGAAAGTGATAAATCAATTAATAGGGGGTAAATTATGTATACTACAAAGAATTTATTAGATTTAGATCATACTTTAGCTAAAGATTATTTAAGTAATTTTGAATATCCTTGGCAATCTTTAAAAGGGATAAGCGAAGAAATTATTAGAATTGGAAAGTCTTTAAGCAAAGATGAATATGATGAAGTTAAAGAAAATGTTTGGATTCATAAAACAGCTAAGGTCTTTGAGTCAGCTTATTTAGGTGCACCTTTAATTATTGGGCCAAATAGTGAAGTAAGACATTGTGCCTTTATTAGAAGTTCAGCCCTAGTTGGCGCAAATTGTGTGGTTGGAAATTCATGTGAACTTAAAAATGTTATCTTATTTGATAATGTTCAAGTTCCTCATTATAACTATGTTGGTGATTCAATACTTGGCTATAAAGCACATATGGGTGCTGGTTCAATTACTTCAAACGTTAAGTCAGATAAGACTTTAGTAGTTGTTAAGAATTATGATGGTGAAAAGATTGAAACTGAAATCAAAAAGTTTGGCGCAATTCTTGGTGATAATGTTGAAGTTGGTTGTAACTCCGTATTAAATCCTGGAACAATTGTTGGTAGAAATACCAATATCTATCCCTTAAGTAGGGTGAGAGGTGTAGTTCCTGCTGATAGTATTTATAAAGATGGCGATAATATTGTGGCTAAGGAACAATGAAAAAAGCGGTAATTTTCGATTTAGATGGCACTTTATTAAATACCATCACTGATTTAAATAGTTCTATTAATCTAACTTATAAGGCATTCAATATTGATAAAGTTGATTCTGTTGATAAGACAATGTCTATGGTAGGCCATGGTATTAAGAATTTAATTGAACAATGTTTTATAGATTATAAGGAAATAAGTGATAGTGCTTATAAGAAATTTTTAGAAATCTATAATAATGAATACTATAAAACTACTATTCCTTATGAAGGTATAAAGGAAATGATAGACATTTTAGTTAAAAATAATATAAAGATAGGGGTTAATTCTAATAAGAATGATTCTTATTCAAAAAAACTAATTGAAATGCATTTTCCAAGTATCAATCAAGAATTAGTTATAGGTCATATTGAGGGAATGAAGGTAAAACCTGATCCTGAAGGTGCTAACTTAATTATTGATAAGATGAATGTTGATAAAAAGGATGTAGTCTATATTGGTGATAGTGCTACTGATATAAAGACAGCTGAAAATGCCAATATTGATTCTTTATCTGTGACATGGGGTTTTAGAAGTGAAGAAGAACTAAGACCTTTCGCACATAAGCTAGTTTATAGTCCTCAAGAAATAATAGATTATATTTTGAAATAAGTTAAATTTTAAACATAAAGACAAAATTGTCCTAAAACCAATCACAAATAAGAAACTATAATAAGAACGTAAGAAAAGCGAGGAATGTTTTATGAAATTTATTAAACAAGTAAAAACAGTTTCATTATTAAATGCGTTGTTGATATTATTAGCTGGTATACTATGTTGTTTCTGGCCAAATGAGGCAAATAGTGTAATTGTTACAGTGGTTTGTATTTTGGTGATATTAAGTGGTGTTGTTAATATGGCTGAATTTATCATTGAAGAAAAATACTACATCTTTAACAAAGGTACTTTAATACTATCTATATTAAAGATATTACTTGGTGTATATTTACTTTCTAATAAGGCAATTGTATCAACATTCTTAGGAATTATATTTGGTGTTTATATTATTGCGGAAGGCTGTAACAGTTTTGAAGAAGGTGTACGTCTATGCCGTTATAAAGCATCTGGTTCTATTTTATGTATCATCTTAAGTATTTTTATTAGTGTATTTGGAGTAATGTTACTGTTTAATCCAATAGAGGCTTCTTCTACAATGACACTTTATATTGGTATTTCTTTAATAGCTGATGGCATTAATAGATTAATTACTCTTTATACAATTCAAAAGGCCAGCAAGGAAATCAAGAGTGCTTTCTATGGAATTGATCAAGATGTTATTGATGTAGATTATAAGAAACTTTAATTAAAAAATTAATTTAACTAATTAATAAGGAGCTTATGAAAAACCCACAAGCTCTTTTTTTTATTTCTTAAAGTATTAAGTCTATTTCTTATATAATTAATTTATTGAAAGGGATTTAATATGAAAAAAATAATTAAAGTTTTATTATGTATTTCATTATTATTGTTGTGCTTTGGTTGCTCAAATAACGATGGTAGTAGTGATGATACTTCTAAACAAGAACCATTGTATTATTCTGATGATATTAGAATAATTAGTAAAGATGTTAAGGATGTATCTGAATTAACAGATAAGGTGTTAGCTGTTCAACAATCTTTTGATAAAGAGTATTCAGATTATGTCATTGATCAGTTAAAACAAGAAGGAATTGAACTTAGTGAAGATAATCTTTATTGGTTTACTACTTATGCTGAAATTAAGCCTTGTATTGATGAGGGTTTGATTGATGCTTGGGTGGTAGTAGGAAATAGAGAAGATTCAATAGTTGATTATCGTAATGATTATAAGCCAAGTGATTATACAACTGTCGCTACTTATAATATTCCTTATTATGAAGAAGAAACTATCGATACAAGTGGCTATACCGATTTATACACAGAACCATTTATGGTTATGGTTAATGGTTTAGATGGTTATGGTGAGAATTCTCAACATGAATGGAAAATATATCGTAATGATGTAAACCATTTAATTGTAGTAAATCCTGAGAAGAAACATGTCTTAATAGTATCCGTTCCAAGGGATTCATATATTCTAAATCAAGTAACGGGTTATTATGATAAGTTCACACATTTCTGTCAAAATGGTCCAGATAATCCAGCTAATTCATTAGGTTCCTTATTAGATGTAGAGATTCCTTATTACTGTATGACTTCATTTACTTGGTTTGTATATGGTATTAATGAACTAGGTGGTGTTAAGGTTGATGTACCTATGAATGGTCATTTGGATATGGATTCTAGTAGAGATGTCGCAAATCCTCAAACCTATACAAAGGGTGAGGCTAACTTGTTTGGTGAAACTGCTTTAGCGCTTGCGAGAAATAGAAAATATGATGGTATAGTCAATAATGACCAAGGTAGAATTAGAAACCAAGCATTGATTCTTGATTCTTTGATTTCTAAGATCGCAAATCATCCATATATTCTTAATATGGTTGGTATGAGTTGGATGTTTGATTATATATGTGAAAATAATTTTACCCAAGAAGAGGAACAAACATTGTTCGCATTAGCGCAAACATTTGAAGATGGTTATACTATCGATAACTATTTCTTAGAGGGTAATGGTAATCTTCATTCTAATGGAACTTATTATGTTGATTTATATGATGATTCTATTGAAATCGCAAAGGGTAAGATTGAACTAGTTACAACAGGTTCTGTTTCAAAAGATAATCCTTACTATGATGAAATCATGACTGGTTATATAACTGGAGGTGCGGGCACAGAAAGTGATGGCGATAATGGTTATATTGGAACAACATATGATTTAAGTGAAATATTTAATTAAAAATGAGGCTGCAAATCTAATTGGTTTGCAGCTTTTTAAAAGCAATCATTTATTATTAAGTACCGCAAATGTCTTCGCCAAAACACCGCAAATCTCTTCGCCAAAATGCCACAAATCTCTTCGTTT
>CAVGFC010000040.1:0-8887 GCA_963628775.1 Acutalibacteraceae bacterium | reverse complement strand
CCATAGCCACCAGCTTCTTCACCTGTAGAACTATTATTAGAAATGCTACCGCCATACATTGTGAAAACACCATCGTTATATATGCCACTTCCATTATTACTAGTATTATTTCCAGTTACATTACCATTCCAAAGAATAAGTGTTCCACAATTATAAATGCCTCTACCATCTACGCCATCTAAATGAGTTATGTTGCCTACACTATCACTTGCACCACAATCAGTAATTTCAAGATTGCCACCTTGTTTAACATAAATAGCATTATTATCATTTTTTGTAACATTATAACCATTTAAACAAAGATAAAGTGTTTTATTATTTTCTACTGTAATGCCATTAGAAACATTATCAGTTAAATAAACATAAGCTACACCATTATCTCCATAAGAAATGTCGTCACTTCCATTCCAAGCTACCCAATTAATATTGACATTATGTTCATGATAATCATCTAAAGAATCAGCTTTATCACAAATACAATGATTATGAGGCTTTACAGTCAAATGCAAAGTGCTGTCTTTTTGAATACTATAATCTTGTAAAGTATTACAATCTTCTAGCTCTTTACCATCAAGAGTTAAACATTGTTCACCAACTGGAATACCTTCTTTATCCAATATTTTTTTCTTAATATCTTCAACTCTATCTGTTGGCTCTACTTCAAGAGTTATATGCTTGCCACTCTCTGTTTTTACAAATATCTGCATCGCAAAAACATTTACACTAAATGTGATTATCATAATAAATGAAAGTAAACTTACAAATAATTTCTTCATATATTAATACCTCTCTAAAATTAAAAAGACACAGCATTGTGCCCATTAAAAATATTATCTACAAAAAAAAGATAAAGTTGCATTCTTGTTTATTTAATAAATTATCAGCGTTATCCTTCATCCTTGCCATACCATTTATATAAAAAAGTATAACAGTTTTAGGCTAATCACAGCAACTCGACCATCATTGTATATTCAATGATTTCAAATGCCACATTAGCCCTTCATAAATCCGCAACAACCAATATCAGAAAGTTCATTTAAACCCATCGATTTATAAAACGCAATAGTTTTTGGTGTATTATCCGTTACCAATTCAATTTGGCGAACGTGACTATATCGGTTCAATATAGCTTGTAAAAGTGCTGACCCAACGCCCTTTCGCTGATACTTAGGAAAAACCAATATATCTTGGACAAATACGATGGTTTCCCCGTCGCCTACTGCACGAATGATACCAAGCAGTTTATCGCCTTCGTAGGCCGCAAGAGTAAGCATAGAATTCTTAAAACCTTTTCGTAGTGCATCTGGATGCTTTGTATAAGCAATCCAACCCACGCTATTGTATAGGTCTAAAATTTCTGATTCGTTATATGTTTTATATTCTTTAATTTCCATAAAAGATACCGATTGTAAAGTATGTCAAATAGCTAATCGCTCTCACTTTCTTTTATGCCATGTTCATCATCAAATATTAACTCAAAATACTTCATTATGTAATTATTGATATATGAGAAATTAAAAGGCTTTTCTTCTGTTTTAATTAATGTTAATAATTTATCCATTTGTACATCAATGATTTTCTTAATATCATCTGAATACTTCATCTTATTTGCGTGATATGCATATTCATTTTCATCAAGAATCATATATGAACCATCTGGAAAAACTTTTACATCTAAGTCATAGTCAATATTCTTGATAGCTTCCCCATCATATAAACTAGGTGAAGCAATATTACAATAATAATAAATACCTGTTTTTCTTACCATTGAAATGACATTGAACCAAACATCATCATAATAGAAACAAATAGCTGGTTCTTTAGTTAGCCACTTACGCTTATCAGATTCAACAACCCAAGTATGATCAGTTACCGCAACCACACAATTATCAAAAACATCAATCACATACGCCTTAGACCAAGTACGATGCAAACTACCATCATGCTTGTATGATTGAACATAAACACTTTCACCAATTTTCAAATCTTTGAAACTCATGGAATCTATTATAGCACCTTATCACTCGCTTGAACGACTAGTACCCTTCCCTGTTTTATATCAAGCAAGCATTCATCATTTAATATCTCATTACTAGTTGTATAGTTATCTGATTTAGAAAGTTCTCTATCTTTTAGTTCATAAGCTGTACCCTTAATAGAAAGCAAGCACTTATCAAAAACAAATAAAGATAAATACTTATAAGCATCTTTTTTGATAATATGTTTACCCTTATCAAGACAAAAGATTTTATTATATTCATCATAAAGCACAATATTTAAATCGCTTTGATACATAAGCTTAATATTTAAAAGATTATGATCTTGTCTGCCACCAAGTACACCATATACCACGATATCTTTATAGCCATTATCTCTTGCAAAGTTTAGCGAATGCTCAAAATCAGTATCATCTTTTATAGGATTTAGCTTAATTAATTTCTTGCAGGCCTTTTTAATAATTTCAAATTCTTTTTCATCTACTGAATCAAAATCGCCAATACCAACATCAATTTGAAATCCTCTATTAGCCAATAATAAACAACCCTTATCAACGCCAATTAGAAAGCCATCATAATTTTCTTTAATAATTGGCTTAAATCCAGAAACTATATAACATTTTTTCATCAAAAATATTATATAAGCATATAATTAAGATGTGAACAGGGGTGCGAAAGCTGAGAAATACCCTCATCACCTGAACTAGTTAATGCTAGCGTAGGGAGCTTCAAAAAGTTTTGATTACCTTACGCCTGCGATTTGATCGGAGGTTTTTATTTTATGAACAACAAAACTAGAACACTTGTCTTTATAGGGCTCTATATAGCCCTATCGGTAGTACTACAATACATATCAGGACTAATACCTTTTTTACAAATGCCAAAAGGCGGCAACATTGACCTTGGTGTAATCCCTATATTTATGGCATCATACCAATTTGGCTACAAATATGGTGTCATTACTGGCCTTATGTGTTGGCTAATAGGCTTCATCTTAGGAATAAGTGGAACTTGGTTTTTAACTATAGCCCAATACTTATTTGACTATATAATTCCCGTAACTGTTTTAGGACTAGCATCTTTATTTCCTAAAATTAAAAAAATCAATAATATTTATACTGGAATAATATTCACAATGTTTATTAAATACATTTCACATGTCTTATCTGGTGTATATTGGTGGTTTCCAGAAACAAGTTACGCAGGCTCACTTGCCTCTTGGATATATTCCTTACAATACAATCTATTTTATAATTTAGCTACTTTGATTGTTGCGATTATTGTAGTAGGTACATTAATAAATAAATTTGATAATTCTAAAAATAAATTTATAGGAGTTAAAAAATAAGCTAGAATAGAGCTATGGACAACATGTTAATAGCTCAAGCTAAAGAATTATTAAAAAATCAACATATACTAAGTGCTATAAGTAATATCTCAGCACTTATATATCAACAAATGGACTTTATAAATTGGGCAGGCTTTTATTTCTATAAAGACAATGAATTAATACTTGGACCCTTTCAAGGAAAAATTGCTTGTTCAAACATCAAAGTTGGTAAAGGAGTATGTGGTGTAGCATTTGAAAAAAGAATGCTTTTAAATGTACCAGATGTCCATAAGTTTGAAGGACATATCGCATGTGATAAAGATTCATGTTCAGAACTTGTAGTACCACTAATTTATGAAGGAAATATTTTTGGTGTAATCGATATAGACTCAAATGAATACTATCGCTTTGGATCAATCGATGAAGAAACAATTAGTGAAATCGCAACTGATATCGCTAAGAAGATTTATGAAACAAGGAGTGCTAATTAAGCACTCCCTTTTATTTTTCAGATATTATTTCAATTCCTGCTGACTTTCTAAGTTCATCTAATATTTTAATATTAGATAAAGCAGCAGTTAGATAATCATTACTCTTACGATAATTCTTATAATCAAACATTAACTTGAAATCATTAATTTCATCAAGATATTGATTCTTCTCATCATAAGTTCTAGTCTTAACGCTTCCATCATTTAAACAAATTGTATATTCATTTAATTTGCTTACTTTATTATTAGATTCAATATAACCATTATCGCCTCTTATATAGAAACCACTTCCCCCATTTGCATCCTTACTAGCATTTGAAGTAACGATAAAATCATCATATTTAAGAATCGAAATACCAGAAGTATCAATACCCTTATCCATATTAGGAAAATATTTAACAGCCTTAGGCAAACCAAATAAACCAAGTATAAACGCAATATTATAGATGCCTAAATCCATTAAAGCACCACCAGCCATCTTAGGATCAAAACTAGAAGCAATTATGCCATTTTTAAAATCATCATATTTACTAGAGTATTGACAAAAATCAACACTGACCGTTCTAATACGACCTACTTTCTTAAGATCATCTTTTAATTGCTTGAAAGCTATATTATGACAAGTAGTAGTGGCATCAAATAAGAAACACTTTTGTGAATTAGCAAGTAATACTAAATCCTTAGCTTCATTTAAACTTGTACATAATGGTTTTTCACAAATGACATTTTTATGAGCCATTAAAGCTTTTTTAGCATAAGAATAATGCAAAGCATTAGGAACAGCTAAATATACTGTATCAAAAACATCAGAAGACAAGACCGCATCATAATTACTTGCGTTATAGCTTACATTATTTGCACGTGCAAATTCTTCAGTCTTTTTTGCATCTCTTCCCACACAGGCAAAAACTTCAACATTAGCGAGTTTAAATGCCTCAATTAATAATGAACAAATCTTACTAGTTCCAACTGTTACAATTTTCATATTTCACCTACTTAGAAATTAATTTCTTTATATATAAAACAATACAAGCACCAACTAAACTAACAATCACATTGCCTAACAATTTTGTAGAAGTAAAACCAATTAGATTAAATAGGAATTGTCCTACAAAACCACCTAATATACCTACAATACAATCAATAATTAAATTATTACTTGTATCATTCATGATTTTGCCAGCTCCATATCCAGCAATCATGCCTATTAATAAAGTTAAAATTATACTTAACATGTAGTCCTCCCATTAACTATATAAATATTTTAATACAGAAATAGCATCGATAATGTGATAGTTTTCCCCTTCTATATAAGGATTGCCTTCAGCACCTGATAAAATCAAAAGAAATGAACGATTATTTACTGTATATAAAATCATGATGTTTTCACCAGCTTGACCAGTAAAGCCTGTCTTGCCGCCATATATTTCAATATTATCAAAATAATCTTCCAAATAAGACAAAGTACTTTTAACAGTCAAACCATCATCTAAGGTATAAGTATAAGATTTTAGAATTTTTTTAGCAGTACTATTATTTAAAGTATCTATCACTAGCTTTGCATAATCATCTAAAGTAGTATAAAGATTATCATTATGTAAACCTGTAGAATTAGTAAAATTTGAACTTGTACAACCAATTGAATTCATGTTTTCATTCATTAAATCAATTAAATTTAAATTATTATTAGAAAAATAATTCTCTAAAGCCCTACCTGCATCACCACCACTTGGAAGAACTAAAGCATATAATAAGTCCAATAAAGAATAATCTTCATTAACCTTTAAATAAGCTAAAGAAGCATTTTCTTCAATAAGTTCATAGTAATCTTCATTACTTATTTTAGATGTATCATCTAAACTATTAGCGTATTTAACAACAGTATCTAAAGTAACAACCTTAGTTAAAGAAGCGGGATAAATTTTTTCATCAATACCACTTCCATATAAAACCTTAAAGTTATTTAAACAAACAAGCATATAACGCTTAGAATGCAAATCTAAATCAAGGGTTTGCATATCATCATAATTAAGCTCATTAATCTCTATATCTTTATCAAAGACTTCTTCTTTATCTAGAATATTAATTAAAATTAAAATGCAGCCAACAAGTATGACTAATAGAATACCAATTAAAAATAATAAACGTCCTATTCTAATTCTTCTTTTTTTCTTTTTCGCCATAAGCATTATTATAAACTAATAGAATAATTCTTTATACATCTTAAAAGATTTTAGATTGGTATCGGCATTATGCATATAAAAATTAATTAAGATATTAAAGTCATCAAAACAATATTCAATATCTTTAATCGCATCATAATTAATAAATTCAGCCTTATTAATAAGTCTAAATTTCTTTAAAGTATCAACATTTAAACAATTAACACCTGAATGTTTCGCACAAACAAAACCACCTAGTTTATTATCTATAGAAACCACTCTTTTCTCACCACAAACAACACATTTATCAACTACTGGTGCTAAACCATTTATTTTTAAAATATATGACAAATATAGACATCCCAATAAATACATATTGTCTTTGTTTATGTTATTAAACACAAACAACAAATTATTATACATATCTAATTCATATAGTTCTTTTGACTTAAGGGTTAACTCTACTAAGATATTTTTAAAAGCTGTAAGTTTTAAATCATTATCATCATAAAAGTTTTTAATAAGCTTACTATTATGAATAGTAAACATGGTCTTGTTGTCTTTATAGTCAATAATAAATTCATATAAACATAAATTATAAAAGTGATTTTTACCACTTACTTTTTTAGAGCCCTTACCAACTAAAGATAAAAAAGCCTTATCAGAAGAAATACATTCTAAAATTAAATCATTTTCCTTATAATCATTGATTTTTAAAACAAGGGCATTTATTTTATCATTCATTAAAATAGCCTAAATCAAATAGTTTCTTGGACTTATTTAACCAATCTTCTTCAACCTTTACAAACAAAGATAAATATACTTTCTTAGAAAGAAGTTCTTTTATATCCTTACTAGAAGACATATTAATCTTTTTTAACATAGCCCCATTTTTGCCAATAATGATTCCCTTATGAGAATCCTTATTAACGATAATGGAAGCACTGATAATTGCCTTATTATCAAGATTTTTGAATTCATCAATTTTAACTGCCGTAAAATGAGGTATTTCTTGTGAAGTAAAAAGAATAATCTTTTCTCTGATGATTTCACTTATTTTAAATTCTAAAGAAGAAACCTCGTCTTGATCTTGAGAATAATAAAGTGGCCCCTCATTTAAATAAGAAATTGCCGTATTTAAAAGTTCTTCAATATTTTCATGATTTAAAGCACTAATAGGAACGATTTCTTTAAAATCATAATGACTATTTGCATAGTTACATCTTTCCATTAGTTTTTCTTTGTTGACTTCATCTACTTTGTTATAGACACAAAAAATTGGAATATCAAATTTGAATAATTTATTTAATACTTCCTTGTCATCGTTGTTTAAGCCCTTTGTAGCATCAACCAAATAAAAAATAATGTCAGCACCATCTGCTTGGGCATAAGCTTCTTTATTCATATAAGCGCCTAAGTAATTCTTAGCTTCATGAATACCTGGTGTATCAACAAAGACAATTTGTACATCATCTCTATTTAAAATACCCTGAATAGAATTACGCGTAGTTTGAGCCTTATAAGTTGCGATAGCTACTTTCTTATTTAATAAAGTATTAATTAAAGTACTCTTGCCAGCGTTGGGTTTACCAATTAATGCGATAAAGCCTGACTTCATCTTAAAACATCCTTAGGTTCAAAATTCATTGGCAACAATTCTCTGATTGTTACGGTTTTTTCATCGATTTTATTGCTCAAATAAATTGGTGTATCTAAATCAATAAGTTCAGATAATACTTGTCTACAAATGCCACAAGGTCCAGCAAGTCTATCACCATTTGAAACAATGGCTAAAGCAACTACATCTTCTTTTTTATAGCCATTGGCATATGTGGCAAATATTGCGGTTCTTTCAGCACAATTTGTGGCACCAAAAGAAGCATTTTCAATATTGCAGCCCTTAATATAATTACCATCTTTAGTAAGTACACATGCACCTACTTTATAGTTAGAATAAGGTGCATAAGCATTTTCCATAGCTTCGAAAGCTTTTTCTAATAGTTTTTCTTTCATTAAAACATCCTCCTTATTACCACAAATAAACAAACACATAAGGCAAAGAAGCACGCAACAAGTACTGCACCAGATGAATAGTCTTTAATTACTCTGATTCTTTCATCATATTCTCTTTTATACATGTCACATACTTTTTCAATGCAGCTATTAATCATTTCAAGACTAATGACAAGGCCAATACAAATCAAAAAAGCTAACCATTCATATGGTTCAAGTTTAATTGTTATACCACCCGCAATAGCTAATAAACCAAGTAATACTTGGGTAAATACCGATTTTTCTTTTAAAGATTCTCTAATACCTCTTAAGGCATACGCAAATTTTTTCATTATTTTAAATCCCCCACAATTTTTTCTTGCAAAGCAAACATTACTTCTTCATCCGCTTTTTCCATATGATCGTAGCCTAATAAATGAAGCATGCCATGAACAAACAAAAAAACAAATTCTCTTTTTATAGAATGTTCATATTTTTTCGCTTGTGATTTAACCCTATCTACATTAATGAAGATATCCCCTAAATTCACATCATCACATAAGTAATCATAATCATCAGAATCAATATTAGCGAAACTAATCACATCAGTAACCGCATCCTTATTGCGATAATTTTTATTGATGCTTCTAATCTTAGTTTTGCCAACAATGATTAAAGATAAATCCAAGTCATCTTCGATTTTAAGAACTTCTAAAGTCTTCTTATAATACTTTTTTATGTCCTTAAAATAAGAATCAAGCTCTTTATTTCGCGTTAAATCATATATTTCTATCATACTTTAATTATACAATCTATCCCACTTTTAATTTCATCAAAAACTTTTTGAAAATTACCTGTATACCAAGGATCTTCAATATCTATCTTATATAATTTCTTAATTTTATGATCTTTATC
>CAVGFC010000039.1:0-9974 GCA_963628775.1 Acutalibacteraceae bacterium | reverse complement strand
CCAATATTGAATTAGATAATTATCATGAAGTTAAAGTTCTTGATTTTAATTATGACAATCTAGTCTGCAGTAATTCTTTTCCTGTAAAGGAACATGAAGTTTTTGAAGGTAAGATTATAAAAACAGATGAAAGAGGCAGCATAATTGATTTTGGTCAAAATATGGCTGGCTATGTTTATTTTAGGGTGAATGGTAAAAAAGGCCAAAAGATAAAACTAATACATGGTGAAACGCTAGATGAAAATGGTGATTTTACAATCAATAATTTTCAACATGCTTCTTTAGATCCTAAAAAGATGATTTATCAAGAAATTAATTATATTTGTAAAGATGGCTTAAATGAATATAAACCAAAGTTTTCGGTGTTTGGTTTTAGATATATTTTATATAGTGGTGATATTGATGTTAAAGATATTGACTTTAAAGCTATTGCCCTATATTCGGATATGGAAGAACTTGGTTTTTTCAAGTGCGAAAATGATGATGTAAACAAACTTGTGTCTAATTCAAAGTGGTCTATGAAATCTAACTTTCTAGATATTCCTACTGATTGTCCAACAAGAGAAAGACAAGGGTGGACAGGGGATGCAGGTGTCTTTGTTTCGACGGGTGTTTATTTGATGGATTGTTATCCTGTATTTAGAAAATGGTTGAATGAAGTTAGGGTATGTCAGCTTAAAGATGGTAAGGTGCCAGGTGTTGCTCCAAAAAGTGAAGTAGCCGGTATGTTTAAAAAACTTTCTGACGGTTCTGCTGGTTGGGCTGATGCGATAGGTATTGTGCCTAATGAGTTAGCCAAAACCTATGATGACAAAGAAATTATAAAAGAAAACTATGTTTCTTTTAAAAAATGGGTTGATTTCTCTATTTCAAGAGCTAAGAAAAATCGTTTAAGTAATAAGCTAAAGTTTGATAAATATAACAAATATATTGTTGATACAGGTTTTCATTGGGGTGAGTGGCTAGAACCTGATGTTGATTCTAAAAAAGTTTTGGCTGATACTTTAACTAAGGGTGCACCTGAGGTTCCAACTGCTTATTTAGCTTATAGCTCTTGCTTGCTTTCTAAAGATGCTAAGTTACTTGGAAAAGATGAAGAATATCAAAAATATTTAGATTATTCCAAACATGTAAAGCAAGCTTATTGTCATAAATTTTTAAAGAATGGAAAAATAGAAAGTGATAGGCAGGCTTGCTATATCAGGCCGATTGCTTTAAATGTCTTGAATGAAGAAGAAAAAAAGCAAGCTGCTAAAGATTTAAATGAATTAATTATTAAAAAAGATTATCATTTAAACACCGGCTTTTTAAGTACAGCATATTTATGCCCTGTTTTAACTGAATATGGTTATGTAGATACAGCTTATAAACTATTGCTTCAAACAAGTGCTCCAAGTTGGCTATATGAAGTAAGACATGGTGCTACAACTATATGGGAAAGATGGGATGGTATTAAAGAAGATGGTAGTGTTCATGATTCTTTAAATCATTATGCATATGGTGCAATTTCTGGTTGGCTATTTAAATATGTAGCTGGTATTAATTTGGATTACGGCAAGCTTACAATTAAACCTTATCCAAGCAAGGAATTAGGCTATATAGATTGCGAATATAAATCACCACTTGGTATTATCAAATCTTCATGGCAATATAAGGATGATCATATACATTTTAAAATAGAGGTGCCTTGTAATATAAAAGCCAAAATAGTTTTGCCAAATAGTGAAGAGTTTGAATGCTATGGCAAATTTGAAAAAGACATAATTATTTAAATAAATTCCCACTTAGCAACTAAGAAGATAAGTATTTTTTTAGTATACAAAAGTGGGATTTTTATTATAAGACTAATACTAAACAATAAAGTTCATTTTAAATGTGTTGTTTCTTTTCGATTTCTTTTAATTCATTTATTCTTCTAGCATGTCTACCATTTGGATCATAGAAGTCAGTAGCTAAGAAAGTATCTACTAGTTTTTTAGCTTTTTCAAGGTCAACAATTCTAGCACCAAAGGCTATAATTTGTGCATCATTATGCTCTCTAATTAGAGCAGCTGTTTTTTCTTCTGAACATACACCAGCTCTAATACCATTTACTTTGTTGCAGGCAATAGATATGCCTACCCCTGTTCCACATATGGCGATGCCTCTTTGACATTCTTTGTTGATTATGCCCATAGCTAATTTTTCACCAGCTATTGGATAGTCACAACTTTCATTTGTGTCAAAACCATAATTAATTACTTCATGGCCTAAAGACTCAAGATATTTAATAAGCTCGAATTTCATTTCAGTTGCAGCGTGATCATTTGCGATTCCAATTTTCATGTCTAATCCTCCACTACCATTATAAATTAAATGTCTATGTTATAATTAAAAGGCTATGGGATTTACAGTAGAAACAACAAAATTTGATGGTCCTTTGGATTTAATGCTTCATCTTATAAAGGAGCAACAATTAGATATTTTTGATTTAGATATGGAAGTATTGACTGATCAATATATTAAATATCTTCACAAGATGGAAAAACTAGAGCTTGAAATAGAAAGTGAATATCTAGTTGAACTAGCTACATTGATTGAATATAAGTCTAAGAAACTTCTTCCTAAAAAGGCTGATGAACTTGAAGATGATTATGAAGAAGATCCAAAAGAGAGAATTGTTAGAAGATTATTGGAATATCAAAAGTATAAGGAAGTATCTAATGAGTTATATAAGGCTTTCAATGATAGACAAGAACAATTCGCTAAGCCTTTATCTATTGATAATATAAATAATAATCTTGTTGATGAACAAAAACTTGAGGGTAATCCTTATGATTTATTAAAGGCTATGACTAAGGTCTTAAGAAGACTTCAATTATCTAAGCCTATTGAAACTAAATTAACAGCTAAGGAAATTTCAACTGAAGATAGAATACTAGAAATAAAATCAAGATTATCTAGTTTGCCTAGTACTTTTAGTTTTGATAATTTGGTTGATGATTGCCATTCTGTACATGAAGTGATAGTCACTTTCCTTGCGATACTTGATATGGCAAAAGACCATTACTTAGTATTTAGCGTAGATGATAATGAAGAAATATGGTTTAAGAGAGGCAACAATAATGAGTGATGAAATAATTAATGCGGTTGAATCTAGTGAAAATATAGATGATTCTAGTTTACAAGAAGAAATAAGCGAAAATAGTGACAGAGAAGAATCTAAAGTAGATAAAGAAGTAAACTTAGAAGCAATCACTGAAGGCTTACTTTATATGGTGGGTGATGATGGCATAAAGCTTGAACAATTAGCTGCGCTTATAAATAAAAGTTTAGAAGATAGCGAGGCTATTCTTTCTAGCATACAAGCTAAATATAGTGAAGATACCTATGGCATAGAACTTGTTGGCTATGGTAAGACTTATAAGTTCATTACTAAAAAAGAGGTAGCTCCTTATATTCAAGAATTATTCCATACCACTAAGCCTAATACTTTATCACAATCCGCTCTAGAAACTTTGGCAATTATTGCCTATAAACAACCAATAACTAGAGTTGAAATAGAAGAGCTTAGAGGTGTTGGTGCTGATATGATGCTAAGAAAGCTACAAGCTAGAAATTTAATTAGAGAAGCTGGTAGGTCTGATGCACCAGGTAAACCAATTCTTTATGAAGTAACAGAAGAATTTATGGATAGCTTTAAGCTATATACCTTAAATGAACTTCCTGATTTACCTGAGTTTAATACAGATGAAGAAAACGAAAACTTATTTGAATAGGAGGCAAAATATATGAGCTGTAATGGAAAATGTGAAGATTGCGGAAGCGAAAATAACTGTGAAAGTTGTGATGGTAGCTGTGGACATGAAATAAAAAAGACGGCAGTTTTAGAAGACACACACATTAAAAAGATTGTTGCGGTTTTAAGTGGTAAAGGTGGTGTAGGCAAGTCTATGGTTACATCTTTACTAGCTATCGAACTTGCAAGAGCTGGCAAAAAAGTTGGAATTCTAGATTCAGATATTACCGGCCCTTCAATCGCTAAGATATTTGGCTTTGAAGGCGAAATATATGGTGATGAAAAGGGTATAGTTCCCTATACTACCAAGGGTGGTATCAAAGCTATATCTATTAACATGATGTTAGAAGATAAGGAAGCTCCAGTATTATGGCGAGGACCAATACTAGGTGGAGTTATTAATCAATTCTATGGTGAAGTTCATTGGGGCGAATTAGATTATTTATTAATCGATATGCCTCCAGGCACAGGCGATGTCGCTCTTACAGTCTTCCAAAATTTACCAGTTGATGAAGTAGTTATGGTAACTACTCCAAGTAAACTAGTTTCAATGGTAGTGGCTAAGGCCATAAACATGACTAAGGAAGTAAAGGTTCCAATTGTTTCTCTTGTTGAAAATATGGCTTATGTAAAGTGTGACAAGTGTGGTAATAAGATTGAAATCTATAATCATGATGATACTGAAAATGTCGCTGGTAAATATGGTCTTGAAGTTTTAGCCAAACTTCCAATTGATCCAAGTCTTGCCAATTTGGTAGATGATAGTGAAATTGAACAATATGATGGTGACTATTTAAATGAAGTAGTAAAGAGGATTATCAATGACTAAGAATAATAAGTTAGCTCTACTTTGTAATGGCATATTGATTATCTTATCTTGTGTTGGTTTATATTTTGCCTCACAAGAAAGCGATATGTTCTTGTTTTATACAAATGATACAAATATATTATTACTTATTTCAAGTGTGGTATATATCATAACACTACTAATTAAAAAAGATGTACCATTTATTTCTTTAGTGTTAAGATTTATGGCATCAGCTAGTCTTGCGTTGACATTTGTATCTGTCTTCTATTTAGCTTATACATATGATGGTGATTATTTAAATGCTTTGTTATTTTATTTTACTAATGGATCATTTATATTCTTCCATTTATTAAATCCAATTATTTCTGTTGTTTCGTTTACTTTATTTGAGGGTGATAGAAGATTAAATAAAAAGAAAACAATTTATTTGGCAATGATTCCTACAATTGTATACGCAATAGTACTTGTAATATTAAATATTATAGGCAAGGTAATTGGTCCATATCCTTTCTTGATGGTACAAAGAAATACACCTTTAATTAGTATTATTTATGCTGTTGTGATTTTGGTATTGAATTATTTGTTAGCTAGATTTATATTATTGTTTAATCAAAAACATTCACCAAGAAGAAAGAGAAAAGAGGCTTAATATGGAATACAAAAGATTTGAAAATACAATTATTCTAAGAATGGATAGAGGCGAAGAAATTCTTGAAACATTGAAGACTGTCGCTATTAAGGAAAACATTAAATTAGCTAGTGTTTCAGCTATTGGCGCATGTGATCATTTTGTTGCAGGTGTTTATTCTATTCCTGAACAAAAGTATTATAAGAATGAATTTAATGGTGTATTTGAAATTACGGCATTAGTTGGAAATATCAACACAATGAATGGTGAATATTATGCACATTTACATATCACTTGTGCTGATGAAAAATGTAATTGTTTAGGTGGCCATTTAAATGAAGCTAGAATTTCTGCGACATGTGAAATGGTAATTAATATCATTGATGGCAGTGTTGATAGAGTAAAGAATCCTGATACTGGTATCAATGTATTTAAGTTTTAATTAAATTACTTAGACATAAGAAAACAACTCAAATGAGTTGTTTTCTTTATGACTATTTTGATTATAGACATTCCTTCATAACAGCATAAGCGCCTTTAGAATTAATATCGTTTAGATAATTAATAACTGCTTCTTTAAAGCCTGGAATAAGGGTTAAATCTTGTCCCCAGAAATCAATATTAGAAGCTACAGCTTTAACGATTTCTTCTACGCTATCATCTTTATGAGCTAGATAGAATTCAAGAACAGACTTATCATCGGAAACGATATATTCTTCGCCATCTTCTCTATGATTTATTAAGCCTTTTTCGGTTAGTTCTTGTCCTTGATAGAACTTAATATAGAAGGCGAAACTTGCAGTAATGCATGCTGGAAGTTTATTGTATTTTTCTACATAGCCAAGCAGTGAAGGCATTACTCTTGCTTTCCACTTAGAAGTAGAGTTTAAAGAAATACTTAATAGTTGGTGATCAATAAATGGATTTTTGAATCTATCAATTACTGATGCAGCAAATTGTTCACAATCTTCCTTAGATAAAGTTAAAGTTGGAATAACTTCGTCAAATAAGGTTTTATTCATAAATGAAGAAATTACTTCATCATGCATACAATCTCTAACAATATGCTCACCTGCTTCATAAGCACCTAAGACAAATGAAGTATGGGCACCATTTAAGATACGTACTTTTCTTTGTTTATAAGGTTTATGATCATCACAAATTAGAATTGGTAAGCCAGCTTTATCACATGGGAATTCATCTTTAATTGATTGAGGACCCTCGATTACCCAGAAACCAAAGATTTCTCCTGTATCAATAATATTGTCAATATAGCCATTTTCATTATTGATTTGTTCAGCTTCATTTCTTGGATAGCCTGTGACAATTCTATCTACTAATGTTGAACAGAAAACGTTTTCGGATTTGATCCAATCAATAAATTCTTCGCCTAAGTTCCAATCTTGAGCATATTTTAAAACATATTCTTCAAGTTTCTTGCCATTATTATCAATTAGTTCGCACGCAAGAATGATAAAACCTTTTCCTTTTTGTTTACCAAATTTTAAGAAACGTTCATACATAAACTTTGTAAGTTTTGCAGGATAAGTACTTGCTGGACAATCTTCAAATTTACAAGACTCATCATAGGCGATACCTGCTTCAGTTGTATTACATACAATAAAGCGAAGATCAGGATTACTTGCGCAATCCATTACTTGTTGATAGTCTGAGTAAACGTTTAAACAACGACTAACACATGAAATAACACGTTTATCATTTACTTTCTTGCCATCTTGAAAGCCTCTTAAATATAAATCATATAGACCATCTTGGCTATTGATTACTTCATTTAGTTTAAAGCCACCATCTTTATTAGCGATAGGTTGAACTAATACCACTTTAGAATTAAAGCCTGCTTTTTCATTCATCATATCGATAAAGTAATCAACAAAGGCTCTTAAGAAGTTTCCTTCACCAAATTGTAATACTCTTTCTGGTGCATCTTTTAAAAGATAGCCATCATAACCGATTTTTTCTAATGTTTTGTAACTTAATGTATCCATATTTCCTCCTATAGTGTTACACCTTTTTTAAATATAGCTAAATCATGATAATTAGCTGTTTCACTCTTTGTTTTTTCACCACTTGCGACATTTATTACATATTCAAATAATTCATCTGATAATTCGCTAAGTGAAGTTCCTTCTACTAATTTGCCACAATTGAAATCAATCCATTTATTCTTGTTGTTGTATAAAGTAGTATTGCTTGAAATCTTAACAGTTGGAACAGGGGAAGCGAATGGTGTTCCTCTGCCTGTTGTAAATAGCACAATTTGACAACCACTAGAAGCAAGGGCGGTTGCGGCAACCAAGTCATTACCAGGAGCACTTAATAGATTTAGACCATTTACTTTAACTTTTTGGCCATATTCTAAGACATCACATACTTTTGCGCTACCTGACTTTTGGGTACAACCAAGTGATTTATCTTCAAGAGTGGAAATTCCTCCTTCCTTGTTGCCTGGAGAAGGATTTTCATAGATTGTTTGATTATGTGATTTAAAGTAATCCTTGAAATCATTTATTAGCTTAACTGTTTTATCAAAGACCTCAGAATTGATACATCTATTCATTAGAATTGTTTCAGCACCAAACATTTCCGGTACTTCGGTAAGAATAGTTGTACCACCCTTAGAAATTAATAAATCAGAGAAACCACCAACAGTTGGATTGGCACTGATTCCTGATAAGCCATCAGAGCCACCACATTTCATGCCAATGACAAGCTTACTTACATCCACATCTTCTCTTTCGTCTTTTTTACAAATATCAACTAACTCTTTAATGAGTTTAAGTGCTTCATCAACTTCATCTTCACATTTTTGAGCTACTAGATATTTGATTCGATTACTATCATTATTTTTGATATAGGGTTTTAAGACATCAATATTAGAATTCTCACAACCAAGTCCTAATACTAATACACCACCCGCATTTGGATGATTGATTAAATCAGCAAGTATGTTACGGGTATTTTCTTGATCATCACCCATTTGTGAACAACCATATGGATGTCTAAAGGCATATATAGCTTCTACATTACCACTGATTAATGTTTGAGCTTCTTGTTCAATTTGGCTTGCCACCGAATTCATACAACCAACAGTTGGAATAATCCAAATTTCATTTCTTACACCAACTGAGCCATCTTCTCTTAGATACCCCTTAAAAGTTCTTTTTTCGCTTTCTTTTAATTCCTTAAAGTTAGGATTATATTTGTACTCAAGTAAATCATTAAGTGTTGTTTTTATATTATGAACATGAACATGACTTCCTTTTTTGATATCACACTTAGCATAACCGATAGGGTAGCCATACTTTATTACTTCATCATTTTCTTTAATATCTTTTAAAGAAAACTTATGGCCTAAAGGAATATCTTCAAGTAAGGTTACATCTATTCCATCAATATTAAACTCTTCTCCTTTTTTTAAAGGTGATAAAGCTACACCAACATCATCAAGGGAATTAATTCTAATAAAACGTTTCATCAAATCTCCTTTATGTAAGTACTTACATTTCACCTATAATTTAGCACAATTTAATTTAACAATCTACCCATTTTATTAAAAAATATGTTATTTTATTTGTATAAGTGTAACTACTTACAAAATTATGAATATTTACGATATCGCAAAACTATCAAAAGTATCTATCGCTACTGTATCTAGAGTTTTAAACAATAGTGATAAGGTATCTTTAAAAACCAAAGAAAAGGTAAATAAAGTCATGGAAACCTATGGCTATAAACCTAATGTTTTTGCGCGCAGTTTAAATCTTAATTCAACTAAGGTTGTAGGTATTATGTGTCCTGATATTGATGATAGATATATGGCTAAGGGCGTTTCTTATTTGGAAAAACAATTAAGGCAGTATGGCTATGATTGTATCTTAATGTGTAGTGGCTATGATTTTGAATGCAAAGTTAATTGTGTTGCTTCTTTAATAGAAAGAAGAATAGATGCCTTAATACTTGTTGGTTCTAACTATGTAAAAGATCATGGTAATAAAGATATTGAATACTTAAAGGAAGCAGCTGATAAAATGCCAGTTATTTTAATTAATGGTTACATTCAATATCCAAATATCTATTGTGTTTTAACTGATAATAAAAAAGTTGTATATGATGTAACTTCTAAGATGATTAAATCCAATAAGAAAAACATTATCTTTTTATATGATTCTTATTCTTATAGTTTAAAAAAGAAGATGCAAGGTTATGAAAAAGCTCTTTTAGATAATGGGATAAAGGTCAAAGAAGAAAATAAGATATTTTTACCTAATTCCATAGAGAAAAGTAAACAAATATTAGAAGAAAAAAATATTAAGTTTGATGGAGTCATCGCCTCAGATGATGCCATGGCCCTAGGCGCTTTAAAATATGCCTATGAAAAAGGAATAGCTGATAAAGTCGCTATTGTTGGATACAATAATTCGGATTTATGCTTAGCTTCTTTAAAAGAATTAAGTTCAATTGATTCAAAGATTGAAATACTTTCATCTATGGCTATTGATAATTTAATCAAAGTCTTAAATGGTGAAAAAGTAGCTAGTAAAAAAATAATTGATTGTGAGCTTATTCAAAGAGATACTACAAACTTTAAGGTATAAAAAAGCCTTTTTTTGAGATAGACACTCAACTAAATACATTTGAAGAGTCTTACAAAAGTATTCTAATTGATAGATACATTCACGATTATACTTACAATCGTTTGATAAACAAGTATTCTAATATGTTTCCAGCAGGATATCCTA
>CAVGFC010000038.1:0-10598 GCA_963628775.1 Acutalibacteraceae bacterium | reverse complement strand
GTCTAACAGGTGCTATATTATCGTTGTTGGTGATGATTATCTTTAAAAAGTTAAATGTTTTTGATGAATATGGTGTATCCATAAGTGGAGCATTATCTCATAATATTGGTCAATTAATGTGTGCTTATTTTTTACTTAAGACTGATGTTTTGATTTATTATTTGCCATATTTATTATTATCTGGACTTTTTTCAGGTTTATTTATTGGTATTCTTTCAGCTTTTATAATAAAAAGAGTTAATGTATGAAAAAGATATTGGTTTTATTATTAATAATTTGTTTGTTTGGCTGTAAAACAAATGAAACATATGAAAAATATTATTATTCTTATTTTGATACGGTAAGTTTAGTTAAGTCTTATTCTAGTGATGACAAGGCCACTTTTAATCAAAAGGCAGATAAAATTGAGGCTATTTTAAATAAGTATCATAAGCTTTTAGATACTTTTGAAGACCATGATGTTAATGGTTTATATAAGGTAAATCAATTGGCAGGTAAGGAAAGTCTTGTTGTTGATAAAGAATTATTTGATTTATTAAAGTTTGGCAAAGAGATTTATTCTATTACAAATGGAAAAACCAATATCATGATGGGCTCACTTACCAAGATTTGGAAAAGCGCTATAAGTGATGAAAACTTACCTGATGATGGCTTGTTACAAGAAGCGAGTAAACATATTTCTATTGATAGTCTTATATTAAATGAAGATGATTTAAGCGTTTATATAAGTGATGAATATTCTTTAATTGATGTGGGATCTATTGCCAAGGGTTATGTATGTGATGTTATAAGGGAAGAACTTGGCGATGAATTATCTGGTTATTCTATTTCTTTAGGTGGCAATATTATACTAATTGGAAATAAGTATGATGCATCTAATTTTAAAATAGGTATTAAAGATCCTTTTAAAGAAAATAGTTTATCTAAAACCTTTGAGGTTAGTGATACATCACTTGTGACATCTGGAAATTATGAACGTTATTTTGATTTAGATGGTGTAAGATATCATCATATTATAGATCCTGATACTTTATATCCATCTTTGTATTATGCTTCGGTTACGGTAATATACAAAGAAAGCAAGATTTGTGATGCTTTATCTACTGCTTTATTTTCACTAAGTATTGATGAAGGTAAAAAGATTTTAAAAAATTATCCAGGCATCAAAGTTACTTGGATTGATTTGGATGGCAATATAGTTGATTATTAATAACTAGAATTAGTGAAATTGTTCACTTTTTAATATTTTTAACAAGTTAATATTTTAACTTGTTTTTTAACTATATAATTAAAAATATAGTGAGGGAAAGTTATGCCATTTTTAATTGGACCTATGTGCAAAAAACTTAGGTCATTAAAGTACTTAACAGAAGAAAATTCTGTTTTGACGGTGAATCCTGAAATAGTTTCCATACCTTTAAGTACCGGAGCTGTGGAGGGTGAAGCCTTAGTTAATGTTGGCGATAAAGTTAAACTTGGACAGATGATAGGACTAGCAAGCGCACGTTTTTATGTGCCTTTTTATGCATCTGTTTCAGGAGAGGTTATCGCTATTGAAAAGAAGATGTCGGCAAGATTAAAGCCTTGTAACCACATCGTGATTAAAAATGATTTCAATGATGAAAAAGAATATTTAGAAAAGAGTATTGATCTAAATAGTTCTAGAGAAGAAATCATTGAATTCATGAAGACTATTGGTTTGTTAGGACAAGGTGGAGCAGGATTTCCTGCTTATATTAAGTACAATACCGATAAATGTGAAACACTTCTTATTAATGCGGTAGAATGCGAACCTTATTTAACTGCTGATATAAGAAACATTGAGACAAGTCCTGAAGATTTTTATCTTGGTGTTAAGTTAATGTTTAAGGCTTCAAATGCTAAGAAGTGCAAGATTGGTATTAAGGAATACCATGTTGAAACTATTGAATTATTAAGAGGATTATTCAATAACGAAGAGGATATTGAAATTTGTCCTGTTAAAGATGCTTATCCATATGGTTGGGAAAGAACTTTAGTAAATACTTTATTAGGCAAGCGTTATGATAAATTACCAATTGAAGTAGGTGCTATTGTAAGTAATTGCACTAGTGCTATTACATTAGCGAAGGCTAGTAAAGAAAAACTACCAATGTATCAAAGATTTGTAACTATTTCTGGTGAAAATGTTAAGCATCCACATGATGTATTCTGCAGAATTGGTACTTCTATCAAGGAATTAATTGATGCCTGTGGTGGTGTTAAGGTTTCACCTGCTAATATTTTGATGGGTGGACCTATGATGGGTACATGTGTTACTAAAGATGAGGTATGTATTAATACTATTTCTAATGGTGTTACTATTTATAAACATGAAGAAATTAAGCCAATGAGTTGTCTTAGATGCGGTCAATGTGTTGAGCATTGTCCTAGTTCTTTACAACCATGTTCTATTAATGAAGCCTTTAAGATTAATGATGTAAAACGTCTTGAAGCTCTACATGTTTTAGATTGTATTGAATGTGGTATGTGCACATATATTTGTCCAAGTAAGATTGAGGTTACAGAAAATATTAGACGTGCAAAACGTTTCTATAACTTAAGGAGGGCTAAATAATGGTTGAATATAAATTTAGAGCGACACCAATGTTTAGAAGAAGACTAAATACCCAAACCGTAATGGCTCACTTATTATTAGGTCTAATCGTTGTTTATTTATTTGGTCTATATAATAGCTATGTATTAGGTATAGAATATTTCATTCATGCCTTACTAATGCTACTTTGTGCATTACTTGGAGGAGTTGGAACTGAGGTGGTTTATGCCTTAGCACTAAAAAAAGATGTTAAACAATTCTTAGCTACATCTTTCCCTTGGATTACTTGTTTAATACTTGTGGAAATCATTCCTTGCGATACTTCTTTATATGCTGTATTTATTTCAAGTATTTTAGCTATTTTCTTTGGTAAGTTGGTATTTGGTGGCTTTGGTCAAAATACTTTCAATCCTGCTGCTGTTGGTAGATGTTTTATCACAACATCATTTGTTTCAACTGCTGCGGTTGATTTGATTACCCAATCTACTCCTACTGCAAGTTTCGCTAGTTCTAGTTGGCTAATGACAAAGGAGGGCTTTGAGGCTTTCCTTGCTCAATATGGTGGTTTATCTAACTTATTTTTAGGAAATTATTTTGGGGCATTAGGTGAGACAAGTACTTTGATAATCTTAGTATTGTTGATAATCTTTCTAGCTGATGGTGTAGTTGACTGGAGAGTTCCTTTAACATATATCACTGTCTGCTTTGTAAGTTCATTTATCATTGGTGAAGTAAACGGTCTAGGTATTAGATATGCGATTGCCTTTATTTGTACTGGTGGTTTGTTGTATGGTGCGGTATTTATGTTAACCGATCCTGTCACATCTCCTTTCTCAGTTCCAGGAAGAATGGTGTTTGCTTGCGTTGCGGCCCTTGTAACATGTCTTATTAGATTCTTGGGTAATTTACCAGAAGGAGTATGTTATGGTATTTTAATCGCTAATATGCTTTCACCTTTAATTGATAAGATATTTTCTTGTAAACAAATTGATGCTTATAAGAAAAATAGCATTATCACTTATGTTACTATCTTACTTACAATAATCGCTATTACTTTAGCTGGTTTATCTATTACTCCAACTGAATATAAATATGCTGATAGTAATAATACTGCATATGTGGAGGTAAATCATGAATAAGACAATTAAATTATTGTTATTCTTGGGAATTATCTCAGGACTTAGTGGAATTGCCATTGGTTCTTTAAATGATGTATTAGAGCCAATTATTGAGGAAAATGATTATAAGACATTACTTGTTAATATCAATGAAATATTTCCTGATTCAGACTTTGAAACATTAGATTATACAAATAGTACTGTTAAATCAGTTTATAAAGTTGAAGGCAAGGGCTATGTAGTTGAGACAACAGCTACTGGCTACAACAATAATACTGCTATTGATATCTTGATTGGTTTTGATGAAAGTGGAACAATCATTGCGGTTAAAACTTTAACTCAACAAGAAACTAATGGTTATGGTTCAAAATGTTTTGAAGAAGGCAATATCGAAAAGAATTATCTAAATAAGAAAATCGATGAAGATGTTGATGGTGTAACTGGCGCTACGCTTACTTCTAACGCCATGAAGAAAATGATTACTGAGGCTAGAGCTGCAATTAAGGAGTTAGGTTAATATGTGGAAAGATTTTAAAAATTGTTTCATTGCCAATAATCCAGTATTTGGCTTATTCCTTGGCATGTGTTCTACTTTAGCCATTTCTACTTCGCTTAATAATGCGATAGGAATGGGTTTATCAGTTACTTTGGTTCTAATTTGTTCAAATGTAATTATTTCAGCACTTAGAAAAGTGATTCCTGATGAAATTAGAATTCCGGTATATATTGTGATTATTGCGACACTAGTTTCAATGTTACAAATGGTGCTACATGCTTATATGCCTTCTTTATATACAAGTTTAGGTGCTTTCTTATCATTAATTGTTGTTAACTGTATCATACTTGGTAGAGCAGAAGCTTTCGCTTCTAAAAATGGTGTATTTGCTTCGTTTATTGATGGACTTGGTATGGGGCTAGCCTATACGTTCTCATTACTTTTAATAAGCGTAACTAGAGAACTATTATCAACAATGGCTCTAGAGTTCTATAATCCATTTGATGCATCACAAATGTTATTTAAGATTGTCCTTCCTTTCCAAGATTATAAGATTACTTTATTTTCAGGATCAGTTGGTGCTTTCTTAACTTTCGCTGTTTTTGCTGCTATCTTTGGCAAAATTAAGTCTAATCAGACTAAAAAGGAGAATACTAAATGAAGCTTCTTTCAATGATTTTAACCGCAATATTAACTAATAATATTGTTTTAACTAAATTCTTGGGCATTTGTCCATTCATGGGCGTATCTAAGTCAAGTAAGTCTGCTGTTGGTATGGGCTTTGCGGTAACTTTCGTAATATTTTTTGCTTCTATTCTTACATATGGCTTAAATTATTTAATTCTTGTTCCATATCATATCGAGTATATGCAAC
The DNA here is from genome assembly GCA_963628775.1 of Acutalibacteraceae bacterium. Taxonomy (GTDB): domain Bacteria; phylum Bacillota_I; class Bacilli_A; order Erysipelotrichales; family Erysipelotrichaceae; genus Colivicinus. Next base: position 5,535 of record CAVGFC010000038.1, on the reverse strand, counting down.
TAATAAGCTTTATTCTTGTAATAGCTTCATTTGTCCAACTTGTTGAAATGATAATTAAGAAATATTCACCAACACTATATAAGTCACTTGGTGTATATCTTCCTTTAATAACTACTAACTGTACGGTATTATATGTAGCTCAACAAAATATTTCTGCTGAATATACTTTTGTGGAGACTTGTGTTAATTCTTTAGCAGTTCCTCTTGGTTTTATGATGGTATTATTCTTATTCTCTTGTATAAGAGAGAGACTAGATTATGCTGATACTTTACCTTCTTGGAAGGGCAATCCTGTAGCTTTAGTTGTTGCGGCACTTATGGCTCTGGCTTTCTCTGGCTTAGCTGGTATTGTTTAATGTTAGCAATCATAATATTTGTTGTTCTTGCCTGTCTTTTTGGAATAAGTTATTACTTTAATAGTAAGACACCTGTTCCTAAGGGTTGTGAGAATCTTAAGGAAGATTGTAGGGGCTGTAATATAAGTTCATGCCCTAATAGAAAGGAAGATAATGATTAACGCACTTGTAATAATGTTAATTCTTGGCGCAATTCTTGGCGCTATACTTGCGATTTCTAGTAAAGTATTCCATGTAGAAGTAGATAAAAGAGAAGAAGAAGTTAGTGCTAAACTTCCAGGCTATAACTGTGGTGCTTGTGGTTTTCCAGGTTGTAGTGGTTTAGCTCATGCCTTAGTTAATAAGGAAGTAACTAATTTCCCTTGTAAGATTACTTCAGCTGATAAAAAGGCTGAGATTATTGATTATCTAAAGAATACTCCTGGTCCAAATGGAGAAACAGTTGAAATCAAAGCTTAGTATTAGAACAGCTATTTTTAGCTGTTCTATTTTCTTTATTGCGCTTATTTTATTATTTGTTCAAAATAAAGAAAGCGGTTCTTTAGTAGTGGTCAATATTGATGGTAATAAAAGTTATTATGATTTAAATAAGGACAATGAAATTGATTTAGGCACAAATATCATAATTATCAAAGATGGCTATGTTTATATGGAATATGCAAATTGTCCTGATAAGATATGTATCAAACAAGGTAAGATCAATAAAAAAGGACAAACGCTTACTTGTTTGCCCAATAAAATTACTGTTTCAATTGATAACAATGATGATGTTGATATCATTCAGTAGTTAGAGTTCTTTTTGTGATTTCAAATATTTCATCTTTTAAACTATCAATATCATTTGGAAAGCCATCGATAATTGATGAATAGCATACTGAGCATAACATTGAAAGTAAGGAATATAGCCTTAATAATATTTTATGTTCAGACATGCCTATTTCTTTAGAATATTTATTTATAGCTTCTCTAATTTTAGACATCGTTGGGTCATCTGTAGTGAGAAATTCTTCTTCCGAAATTGGCCAAATGAAGTCTTTTTTTATTACCAATAAAGCATCTTTATCAAATTTAAATAGTTCAATCAAATAATTAGCCATTGATATAACAGAGTCAACAAAGCTGTCAGTTTTTTTGATGTTGTCATGAGCGTCTTTTAATATGTCAAAGGAAATTCTTCTTACTAGGTTTCTTAAGACATCTTCTTTATCTGTGAAGTATAAATAAAATGTTCCTTTGGCAATACCTGCTTTTTCACAAATCATTGAAATAGAGGTGCTAGATACGCTGCTAGCTTTAAATAGTTCATAGGCAGCATCTAGTATCTTTTTTCTTTTTTCTTCTTTTTTTTGCGTAATTATTCCAGCCATATATTTATTATTTTAGGAATTAATTTGACTTTGTAAAGTACTTTTAAGAAAAAAATGACGAAAAGTCATTTTTATGTTGACTTTACATCATGTGATTGTATAATAGTCATGTAAATGACCAATGGTCATTATTTCTGTGGGAGGAATTATGAAGAAATTTGCACATTTTATCGTCAAATTTTATAAGCAGATTTTAATTGTTTCCATTATTTTGTTGATTCCATCAGCTATTGGTGCTGTGTCAACACGTATTAACTATGATATTTTGACTTACTTACCCAGTGAGCTAGATTCGATGGTTGGTGAACAATATTTGGAAAATGATTTCAATCTTGCTTCCAGTGCGATGATTACAGTAGAAAATATGCCTACTAGTAATTTGCTGGATTTAAAAGAAAGAATCGCTAATGTAGAAGGAGTTAATGAAGTATTCTGGTTATCTGATGTATTAGATGTTACGGTTGCTAAAGATATCTTACCTGATGATATTTACAACTTTATGTTTAATACAGATAAAGATGCGACAATGATGATTGTTAGGTTCAATGATACTGCTGCATCACAAGGCACAATGAATGCTATCGCTAAGATCAAAAAGATTTGTGCTAATGAGGCTTATATTGGTGGTATGTCAATCATCTTGCAAGATACAAAGGCTTTAGTTGACCAAGAACTTCCTGTTTATATTGTCATTGCGGTTGCTGCATGTATTGTTGTATTGTGGCTTGGTTTAAAGTCAAATATCTTACCTTTCTTGTTTATGATTGGTTTAATATTCCCAATACTATATAACTTTGGTTCAAATATTATTTTTGGTCAAATTTCTTATATTACTGAGGCTTTAGCTACCGTGCTTCAACTTGGTGTTACGATGGACTATTCAATCTTCCTTGTTAATAGATGGAGAGAAGAAAGAAAGTTAGTTGATAATGACTTTGATGCGATGGAAAACGCTATTGTCAATACTGGTGTTTCTATCAGTGCTTCAAGTTTAACGACAGTTGCTGGTTTCTTAGCTTTATGTTTTATGAGACTTACACTTGGTAAAGATATAGGTCTTGTAATGGCAAAGGGTGTAGTACTTGGAGTATTGAGTACAATCACAATCCTTCCTGCTTTAATTCTTTCTTTTAAGGATAAGATTTGGAAGTGGGAACATAAGCCATTAATTCCAAAGCTTGAAAAGACTTCTTATTTTGTTACTAAGCATTATAAGAAAGTGATGGCTGTCTTCTTTGTAGTGTTTGCCTTATTTGCGCTTGCTTATCCTAAGGTTGAACAATATTATACTTTAACTGATTCTTTACCTGATGATATGACTGGTAAGGTTGGTAATGAAAAACTAAAAGAAGATTTCAATATGACGTCTAGTTACTTTATTATCGTCAATGATAATTTAAAGGATGAAGATATTAAACAAATGGTAAAAGAAGTTGAAGGACTTGGTAATATCACTTCTTGTTTAGCAATTGAAAAGTTTATTGGTGGTGCTATTCCTTCAAGTATTTTACCAGATGTATTAACTGATACTTTTGTGGCAAATGGTCATGAACTTATCATGGTTAACTCAAAGCTTAAGGCTGGTACTGATGAAATCAATGAACAAATAACACAATTAGATAGCATAGTTAAAAAATATGATAGTACAGGTGTCATAACAGGTGAGGCACCAATGACTAAGGACTTAATTGAAATCGCCAATGTTGATTTCAATAATGTTAACTGGATATCAATTGCCTTTGTCTTCCTTATTATCGCAATTAGTTTTAAGTCAATAAGTTTACCAATACTTCTAGTTGCGGCAATTGAGGCTGCCATCATTATGAATATGGCCACAGCTTATTTTACAGGTACAACACTTCCATTTATCGCAAGTATTGTCATCGGTACAATTCAACTTGGTGCTACAGTCGATTATGCGATTTTGATGACAACAAGATTTAAAGAAGAATTGGCTAATGGCCATAGTGCGATTGAAGCGGCACAAATCGCTGTTTACAATTGTTCGCAATCTATTCTAACTTCTGGTTTAACATTCTTTGGAGCGACAGTTGGTGTTTCTCTTATTTCAAAGATGGAACTACTTCAAAGTATTTGTTTATTGATAGCGAGAGGTGCTTTATATTCAATGGTTGTGATTATATTTGTGCTTCCATGTTTCTTAATTGTGTTTAATGGAATAATTAGCCATACCACTAAGGGTTGGCCTAAGGTTAAAAAGGAGAATGCTTAATATGAAAAAGGTTTCTAAAGTATTAACTGCGACAATTTCTTGTCTAATGGCTACTACACTTGTAATGCCAATTAGTGCAGAAGGTGAAGTAGAAAAGAAAGAAAGTGTTTATACAGTTTTAAATAGTGATGGTAGTGTAAGTACAATTACTGTTTCTGATACATTACATTCTGATTCTGGTTTCAGTAATTATCAAGATAAATCAGATTTACAAAATGTTGAAAATTTAAAGAGTTCTGACGCTGTTAATTCTAGTAATGGTAATCTAATTTGGAATACTAGTGATAAGGATATTTATTATCAAGGTACTTCAAATAAGGAATTACCTTTAACAGTAAAGATTACTTATGTATTAGATGGTAAAGAACTTACAAGTGATGAACTTGTTGGTAAGTCAGGACATCTAGCAATCAAGATTAATGTTACTAATAGTTCTAAGCAAACATATACCGCAAACAATAAGACATATAACTTAGTAACACCATTTGTTACAGGTGTTGTATGTATGATGGATGATGATATCTTTACAAATGTAAAAGTTAATTCAGGTACAGTTACAAGTGATTCAAGTCATAGCTTAATCACAAGTGTTATGGTACCAGGTTTAAAATCTGGTTTAAAACAAGTATTAGACACAGATTTAATGCATAAGTTAGAAGATTATCTAATTGATGAAATTACAATTGAAGCTGATGTTACTGATTATGAATCACCAACTTTAATGATGGCAGCAGCAACTTCTACTGATGCCTTAAAAGAAGAATTTGAAGATATCGATGACTTCTCTTCTATCTTTGATAAGTTAGATGACTTAAAGGAAGCAACTAATGAACTTATTGATGGTACATCTGATTTATATGATGGTGCAGTTAAGTTAAATGATGGTGTTGCAACATTAAAAGATGGTGCTAATTCTTTATATGATGGTGCAAATGATCTATATGCTGGTTTAAATACATTATCAAGTAAATCTTCGGAACTTAGAAACGGCATGACAAAACTAGCTAATACCGTTCTTGCTACTGCAAACGCTGAACTAAAAGCCGCTGGTTATGCTGAGGTTACTTGGAAACAGATTGATGATTGTAGAGAAGATATAAATAATAAAGATAAAACTTGTATTTTTGATCAGTATTCAGGTATCGCAGTAACTGATGCACAACGAGAACAAGCAAAAGCTACCATAACCGATGTTGTTAAAGAATCTGTTGGTGAAAAGGAAAACTTAGATCAAATAGTAAATACCTTAATCTATTTAGCTGCCAAAAACTCAGATACATCATTGTCTTTTGAAGAAAAGATTAAAGCTGCAGCTTCTGGCTTAATTCAAGCTGATAAATTATCGAACACTGATGCGTATAAAAATGCAGCAAGCTATGCTGAACAACTTAGCAAAAATGAGTTTGATTTCACTGCTGAAAATCAATTAAATTCAGTGCTTAAATCCATCAGAACTCAAAGCGCTGCTGCTGTATATGATACTACTATTAGTAGCATCATATCTTCTGTTAAAGCGAGTGCTGATACTGATATAGATGAAACGACTGCAGGAGTAATATTGGCTTATGCATGCAATAAC
>CAVGFC010000037.1:0-5636 GCA_963628775.1 Acutalibacteraceae bacterium | reverse complement strand
AATGATTATGCAAATATTTGCGATACTTGGGGCAATGTTCTTTATTATTTCAATAAAAAGAAGTTTAAAAGTAGCTCCTAGAGTTAAAAACTCTTAACACATATAATTTCAACATCAACAAATTCATTCGTTTTATTATTTCTTTGCGAATAAAAAACATATCTTTAAACGTGCTTAATTGATAATCTAAATGTCTCCATTTTCATCAACCCAAATTTCTTCGGAATAAAATTCTTTATAACTTTCGATTGCTTCTTTTGGTGCTTTATCAGTTAATTTCAAACGCCATTCAACTTTGTCGAAATAATACCAGTCCTTATTCACCATAAAATATGGTATTTCTTTTTCACTCATTATTTTTCTTTTTTATAAGCATATTATAATAATAAAAAAAGAGGTGTGCTATGAATCAAATCAAATGTCCACATTGTGGTGAAACTTTTACTATCGATGAGTCTAACTATAATTCTATTGTTAAACAAATAAGAGATCATGAGTTTAATGAAGAATTAAAGAGAAAAGAAGAAGATTATAAGAATTTATTGAGACTTGAAAAAGAAAAACTAAGCTTCGAATATGATAATAAGTTAGATAAAGAAGTAGCGAGTTTAAAAGAAGAAATTAGCTCTTTAAATCATCAAAAGGAAAACTTTGATAGTGAGAAACAAAACGCTGTTAAGTTAATTGAAATAAGTAAACAAGAAGAAATTAATAAACTAAAAAATGAAATAGAACTAAATAAACAAAAGGCCAAAGCTGATATTGATATATTAAATGGCAAATTAAATAATATGGACGCTTTAAAACAATTGGCCATCAATGAAGCTGTTAATGAAATAAAAGAAAAGAAAGATAATGAATTAAATGACATCAATAAGAAATATGAGCTTTATAAGATAGAAGCTGAAAATAAATTAGCTAATAAAGATAGAGAAATTAAAGAAGCTAATGAGATGGTAGATTTCTATAAGGATTTAAAAATAAAGATGTCTACTAAGATGTTAGGTGAAAACCTTGAACAACATTGTGCTAATGAATTTAATAAAAATAGAATGGGCATGTTTCCTAATGCTTATTTTGAAAAAGACAATGATATAAGTAGTGGCTCAAAGGGTGATTTCATCTTTAAGGATTTTGATGGTCAAACCGAAATTATTTCAATTATGTTTGAAATGAAAAATGAAGCAGATGCTACTGGTACTAAACATAAAAATGAAGATTTCTTTAAGGAATTAGATAAAGATAGAAGAGAGAAAAATTGTGAATACGCAATTCTTGTTTCAACACTAGAAAAAGACAATGATTTATACAATGAAGGAATAGTAGATGTATCTTATAGATATCCAAAGATGTATGTAATTAGGCCACAATTCTTTATTCCAATTATCACTTTACTTAGAAATGCGGCTTTAAATTCTTTGGATTATAAGAAACAATTATTAGTTGAAAGAAATAATAATTTAGATGTAACGCATTTTGAAGAAAACATGGAAGCATTTAAATCAGCTTTTGGTAGAAACTATGAATTAGCTTCTAAAAAGTTTGATAATGCGATAGAAGAAATAGATAAGACAATTGATCATTTAAATAAGGTTAAGGAATCATTATTATCTTCTAATAAGAATCTAAGAATCGCTAATGATAAGGCCCAAGATTTAACTATTAAAAAGCTAACGAAGAATGCACCTTCATTAGCTGATAAGTTTAATAGTGTTAATAAGTAATTTATCTATTAAATAAAAATATCAATAATTACGCTATATAGAACAATCGCCAATTATCCGATAAATAAAGGACTATTGGCGATTTTATTCAAAACTTTGTTTCACTATAAAGTTTTCCATCATAATGAATTCCGTAAAATATGCAGTCGCATTGCAGATTTTACGAAAGTCACACTGCAGATTTTCTGAAATCTCATTGCATTTTATTAGAAATCTATCTAATCATTATCCAATAATTCAAAACGATACCTTTGTTTAATATCAGGATATTTATTATGATCTACTTCACTTAAAAACATATCTAGTGGCCTAATCCATAAAGAATTATCACCATATAGTTGTCTATATACTACATATAATTTTTCATCTTCACTATTTTTAGCTAAATCTTCTACATAATATAGATTACCTTTAAAGTGTTTATAGATTCCCTTTATTTTAATTGTTCTTTCCATTACTAAATCACTGCTTTCTTTTATATTTAATTGATTGAAATAGTTTTCTTCTCTTTTAAGCCAAATATTAAAGAAATCATTGGCATTATCTTTATTTCTTATTAATATCCTTTTTCTTTGGGTATTAGAATCAATGTCAATAAATATCTTATAGTCAATATATTTGCTTAGTATTGGATGATGACTATAAGCACCTTCAATTATTAAGTTTTCATTATTATCTAATTTAATAGGTTCTAAATACTTATATTTATGACAATCATAGGGTCTATATATTATTTCTTTATTATCTTTATAAGGAATAATTATTTCCTTGATTAACCTATCAAAGTTGATGTTACCACCAAGAGTATCCATGATTTCCTTTGTTCTTAAATTTAAGGGAAGATAAAAATCATCTATATGAACTACATTTTTACTAAGATAATTTGAAAAAGTAGTTTTACCAGAACAGCTAGGTCCATCAATCGCAATTATTTTCATTAAAATCCTAAATTGTCATTAACTAAAATGACTTTGATTCTATCTTTATGTCTTGAAAATCTAGTTATTAGAAATTGGCAACATATTGTGTCCATTGATTTACAATCATAACATTTACCGCTTTGTTTACATGGTGTTTTAATATCAAATCTTTGCGCATTTATTGGCGCTGCAACATTACGTGCTCTTTTCATGGCGCTATCTAAGTCTTTAGTAACTTTGTTCATGCCAATGATAAAGATAACGTGTTTTGGACCTTGGCAAATATAAGATACCCTACTTGCGTTACCATCAATATTTACGATAATTCCATCTTCACTAATGGCGTTGGCACTACTTATAAAATAATCTGCATTATAGCCTTTTAATAAGGCTTCACGTCTATCTAGTTTATCTCTATCAATATAGTTGAATCTATTTGTTTTTAAGATATCAAGAAGGCCAATGTCAATTGCGCTTTGGCAACCTCCCATAGTAACTGATGAATCATTTGGTATTAATTCTAGTACTTTATCTAGGGCCTCTTTTTTGTCTTTGGCATAAAAGGCTTCCATGTTTCTTATAGATAGCTCTTTAATCATGTTTTGGGCTAATAATTCATTTCTTTTGTAAACTATTTCATTCATATACTTACCTCTTCTTACATTATAATTGTAATGAGGTTTTAAGTATGGGAAAAAGTGTACAACTATTAGATGAGATCGCAATTAATAGAGCTTTGACACGTATTTCATTTGAAATAACTGAAAAAGCTGAAGACATCAATGATTTAGTGCTAGTTGGTATTAAGACAAGAGGTGTGCCAATGGCTAATAGACTTGCTGATAAGATAAATGAACACAATGGTATTAAGCCTGATGTGGCAAGCCTTGATATTACTTTTTATCGTGATGATTTATCTAAGCTATCAGATATGCCAACTGTAAATAATGACTTGCCTGATGTTGATGTGACAAATAAAGAAGTGGTACTTGTGGATGATGTAATTTATACAGGTAGAACCATTAGGGCCGCTATTGAAGCTATATTTAAAATAGGAAGACCTAAGAAAATATCTTTGGCGATTCTTGTTGATAGAGGACATAGAGAATTACCTATTAAAGCAGACTATGTAGGTAAGAATGTGCCAACTAGTAGAAGTGAAAATGTTAAGGTAAGACTTATGGAAACTGATGGTGTTAATGAGGTAATGTTACTAAAGGACAATGGCTAAAATACTTGTATCAGCTTGTTTACTTGGACTAGCGACAAGATACGATGGTCAAAGTAAAGCGGTAGAAAAAATCATTGAATTATCTAAGGATAATATTATGATTCCAATATGTCCTGAACAATTGGGTGGTTTAGCTACGCCAAGGCTTAAAAGTGAAATAAAAGATAATAAAGTTATAAGATACGATGGTAAAGATGTGACAGATAATTATCTTAAAGGCGCAAATATGGCACTAAGTATTGCACAGTTAAATAAAGTAGATTATTGTGTTTTAAAGTCAAAGAGTCCAAGTTGTGGTAAAGGACTTATATATGATGGTAATTTTAAGGGAAGGCTAATTGATGGTGATGGTCTTACTTGTAAAATGTTAAGAGAAAATGGATTTGTTGTTTATAGTGAAGAGGATATAATTAATAGGTTATGAGAAATAGTTTTGAAGAATTAGGATTAAATTATGATTTAATCAATGAAAAATATCCAAATATTGATGAATATAAAAACATCGTTAAATTTTATTTAGACGATGAATTCTTTTTAGATATGCAAACATATTTAGAAAACGAAGATTACGCTATGGCTAAGGATGCATGTAAGGGTTTATTTATCTTAGCTCAAGATTTGTATTTATATCCTTTATATATAGCACTTATGGAAGTTTATGAGGATTTAGAAGCTAAAACATATAACGATGTTTTAAATCATTACATTGAAATGAAACAAGTATATGAAAAGTTTAAAGAGGTATTTTAATGTTTGAGGCGATTGTTGTTGGCGCAGGACATGCAGGAGTAGAGGCCGCAATGGCTTTAGCTCATGGTGGTAAAAAGACAGCCTTAGTCACAATATCTTTTAATCATATCGCAAACATGCCTTGTAATCCTTCGGTTGGTGGACCTGCTAAAGGGATTGTAGTAAGAGAAGTTGATGCCTTAGGTGGTGTTATGCCAAGAGTTGCCGATAAGACCGCTTTACAATTTAAGATGTTAAATACTACCAAGGGACCAGGCGTTTGGAGTATGCGTGTTCAATCCGATAAAGACGCTTATTCTAAGATGATGCAAGATCTTTGTATGCATACTGAAAATTTAACTTTATTTGAGGATATAGTTGAAGAAGTATTGTGTGATGATAATAAAAAAATTAAGGGTGTAAGACTTAAAAAAAATGGCGTACTTAATAGTGAAGTGGTTGTTTTAACTACGGGTACTTATATGGATTCTTGTCGTATGGTATCAGCTACTGTTACTCCAGGTGGTCCAGATAATGAGCCTACTACTAAGAACTTAAGTGAGTCTTTAAGGAATCTTGGTATTAAGTTATTTAGGTTAAAGACTGGTACCCCACCAAGAGTAAAGACTAGTAGCATTGATTTTTCTAAGACTTCTCTAGAGGCTGGTACTAATCGTTTTATTAGGTTCTCACAAGATAGTAAACAAGAAGAACTTAGACCATTTAATGAACAAGTTCCTTGTTACTTAACTTATACAACTGAAAAGACAAAAGAAATTGTCTTAAAGAACTTAAATAAATCTAGCATGTATTCAGGTGTTGTAAAGGGTGTAGGACCAAGATATTGTCCAAGTTTTGAAGATAAGATTGTGCGTTTTTCTGATAAAGAAAGACATCAATTATTTTTAGAGCCCCTTACTATTGATAATGATTTGACCTATGTACAGGGTTTTTCAACTTCTATGCCTTATGATGTTCAAGAAGAAATGGTGCATTCAGTAATTGGACTTGAGAATGCTGAAATTGTTAAGT
>CAVGFC010000036.1:11874-13146 GCA_963628775.1 Acutalibacteraceae bacterium | reverse complement strand
ATTTACTTAAGGAAATAGGCTATGAAAGAGGAAGTGTATCACCTATTGGTGCTAAAAAGAATAAGGGTGTTTTCTTTGATAAAGAAGTATTAAATCATGAAGAAATAGAGTTATCTGGTGGTGCCTTTGGCATAAGTCTTAAGGTAAATCGTGATGAAATCATTAAGTATTTAAATGCTAGTATAAAGGATTTATGCAATGAAATATGATGCGATAGTACTAGGTGGTGGCATTGGTAAAAGAGCAGATCTTGGTTTTAATAAGGTCTTATATAAGATGAAAAATGGTAAGACTGTTTTAAATAATGCCTGTGATATCTTTTTAAATGATGAAGATTGCGACAAAGTGATAGTAGTATGTAACTTTGACATTGATTTCAGTAGTGATAAGTTACTTGTTACTCATGGAGGAAGCGAAAGATATGAGTCAGTCTTAAATGGACTAAAATACGTAAGTAGTGACTATGTTTTAATACATGATGGTGCTCGTCCTTTTTTAGATAGAGAAGACTTAGAAAATCTAAAAAATGAAATGTCTAAATATGATTGCGCTCTCTTGGCTAAAAAGGCTGTTGATACTATCAAGTATGTAGATGATGGTTTTGTTTCTAAAACAATTGACAGAGGACATATCTATTATGCCTTGACACCACAAGGCTTTAAGAGCGATTTGATTAAAAAGGCTTATGGAGATGTTGATTTAAGGGGTATAACTGATGATGCTAGTGTGGTGGAGAAGCTTGGACTTAAGGTAAGAATTGTTGAGTGTATTCATGATAATCACAAGCTTACTTTAAAAGATGATTTTAAGAACATATGATTAAAGAAGTAATTGTTGTTGAGGGAAAAAATGATACTTTAAATCTAAAGAAGTATTTTGATTGTGATACTATTGAAACCCATGGCCTAGGTTTATCAAGGGAAACTTTAGACTATATTAAAGAGGTAAATGATAAAAGAGGTGTTATCTTATTTTTAGATCCTGATAGTCCAGGCGTTAAGATAAGAAATCGTATTAATAGTTATATACCTGGTTTAAAAAATGCCTTTGTGTTAAAGGAAAATGCCCGTACTAGTAAAAAAGTAGGTATAGAACATGCTTCTTATGATGTTTTAAAGGAAGCCTTGGATAATGTTGTTAGCTATAAGGACTTTTATAATACAATAAACATGGCTGATTTTTATGATTTAGGTTTAGTGGGCCTAGAATCAAGTTCTTATAGAAGAGATTACGTATCTAAGAAGTATCACATTGGTAAGTGTAACGCTAAGA
>CAVGFC010000036.1:0-11864 GCA_963628775.1 Acutalibacteraceae bacterium | reverse complement strand
CGCTAAGACAATGCTTAAGCGTTTAAATTTACTTGGGGTCAGCAAAGAAGAATTAAATGATATCGAATATTAATTATGTAAAAAAAACATTGGGGGATTTAAAGGCCAAGAAGAAATTTGGTCAGAATTTTCTAATTGATTCTAATATTGTTGATAATATTGCCAAGAATGCATGTGACATTAATTGTTTAACAATTGAAATAGGGCCAGGACTTGGCGCACTAAGCGAAATGCTTCTTAAGTATTCTAAGTGTGTTGATGCTTATGAAATAGATAAAGATATGTATGAAATCTTAAATAATAGTATAAATGATGAAAGATTTCATGTTTATCTAAAGGATTTTTTAGATGCTGATTTAAGTAAATATGAAGGCCAAGAAATAAGAGTATGTAGTAATTTACCATATTATGTAACTACGCCAATTCTTTTTAAATTGTTTAATTCTAATTTAGATATTTCAAAGATTACAGTCATGGTTCAAAAAGAAGTATGTGATCGTTTTAAGGCAAAAGTTGGAAGTGAGGACTATAATGCCCTTAGTATTATTGTTCAATATCTTTATGATGTAAAACTAGAGATGAATGTTTCTAAGGCTGTTTTTTATCCAAGTCCTAAGGTAGATAGTGCTGTTGTTTCTTTTACGCCTAAGTTTAAGCGTAATTTTGAATATGAAAAGGGCTTATTTGAATTTATTGAGAATTGTTTTGTCAATAGAAGAAAGACTTTAAATAATAATCTAAAGAATTTTCTTGATGGAGATACTATTTCTAGAATTTATAGTGAACTAGGATTAAAAGATAGTGTTCGTGCCCAAGAACTTGATTTAGATACTTTTATTAAGATGTATGGGGTAGCATATGAAAATTAGGGCTTATGGCAAGATTAATTTAGCACTTGATGTAGTTGGTAAAAGAGAGGATGGTTATCATGAACTAAGAATGATAATGGTTCCCCTTGATTTCTTTGATGAGATGGATATCTTTTATAGTAACACCATGGAATATGAGGCTAATCGTCCTTATATTTTCTTTGATGAAAATAATACGATTGTTAAGGCTGTTAATTTAATGAAGTCTGAGTTTAATATAAGGGATAATTATAAGATTGTCTTAAATAAGATGATTCCTACTCAAGCTGGTTTAGCTGGTGGTTCTACTGATGGGGCAGCTATTATTCGTTTTTTTAATACTAAATATGATTTGAAATTGTCTGATGAAAAGATAAAAGAATTATGTCTAAAGATTGGTGCTGATGTCTTATTTAATTATTATAGTAAGCCAGCACTAGTAGAGGGGCTTGGTGATAAATTAACTTTTATTGATATTAAGGACAGGTATTATGTATTACTTGTTAAGCCTAAAAGAGGGGTTTCAACTAAGGAGTGTTATAAGAAGCTTGATATAAATGATTGTGAGCATCCTGATGTTGATTTGATTTTAAATAATTTAAAAGAGGGTTTAGATATTAAACCATATCTTAAAAATAGTTTGCAAAAGCCTGCTATTGAGTTATGTAAGGGTATAAGCAGAGCTAAAAGCGATTTATTAGAGGCTGGCGCTGATTTTGCGATGGTAACTGGTAGTGGTTCTACTGTTTATACACTTGATAAAAGTAAGGCTAGGATTTGTGACCTACGTAACAAAATGCTAAATAGGGGTTATTTTGTGAGAAGTTGTGCAATATTGGACAACAAATAATGCTAGAATTATTAGGGAAGACTTATGAATAGCGCTGTATTGTTTCTTAATGACCAAAAAGAATATGAATTAGCTTCTTTAAAGTTAAATGATAAGATGCTTATTGAATATACTATTAGGCAACTTAATCGTTTAGATGTTGATTCTATCTTTTTAGTTGGGTCTTATAGCTTTGATATTGATGGCATAATCACAAGAAATAATATCAGTGAAGTAATAGATGAATTAAAAGATAGAGAAGGTAAGTGTCTACTTCTTTCTCCTTTTTATCCGTTAATTAAGAAAAAGGATTATCTTAACTTATTAAATAGCGATAATGGTGTTTTCTTTAATGAAGATATTGTTCCTATCTTTTGTATAAATAATAAAGACCTAAAGAGGTTCGAATCCCTACAGTATGTTCCTGTTGAAATAGATAAGGACAGGGCAAGACGTTTTACAAGTAGAAATGATGTTCCAGAGTTTTGGTCAATCATTAAAAAGCGTATTATCAATAAACTAATAAAAAATGGCGTCATCATAAGTGAGCCAGGTAGCGTTTCTATTGGTATTGATGTAACAATTGATAAGAATACTGTTATTGGTCCCTATGTTTCTATAGAGGGTAAATGTAGTATTGGCAAGGATAATTTAATTGATCGAAATAGTCAGATTATTAATAGTTCTCTTGGTGATAATAATAAAATATTTGATTCAAAAATTGTTGATAGTACTTTGTTAAATTCTAATAATGTAGGTCCAAGTGCTTATCTAAATAATAGTAAATTGTCTAATAATGTAAGTATCGGCTCGTTTGTAAAACTTTTTAATTCTAAGGTTAATAATAATACAAGAATTGAACACTTAAGCTATATTGGCGATAGTGAAATCAGTAATGATGTAAGTATTGGCGCTAGTGTGACAACTGTTAATATGAAAAAGGGAAGTCACAATATTACAAGGATTATGGCTAATGCGGAAATTGGCAATGGCTGTAACTTAATTGCGCCATTATATATTGGGGAATATGGTGTAGTGGCTGCTGGTTCAACAATTGATAAGGATGTTGAGCCTGGCGATTTGGCTATCGCACGACTTTATCAACAAAATAAGAAGGGCTATGGATATAAATATACTAAGGAGGGGGCTATAGATTAGTATGAATGAAGATATCAAGGTGTTTGCGTTATCAGGGAATGTAGAATTGGCAAATGAGATTTGTTCTTATTTGAACATCGAACCTGGCAAGATTGAAGTTAATCATTTCGCTGATGGCGAAACATTAGTTGAATTTGGTGAGAGTGTGCGTGGTAAACAAGTTTATTTTGTACAAAGTACATATAAACCAGTAAATGAGCGTTTAATGGAATTACTTGTGGCAATAGATGCAGCTAAAAGAGCTAGTGCAAGTGAGATTCAATGCATTATTCCTTATTTTGGCTATGCTAGACAAGATCGTAAGGCTAAGCCAAGACAACCTATTACTGCAAGACTTGTAGCAGACTTACTTGCTGCTGCTGGTGCTAATAGAGTTATCACAATTGATTTACATGCTTCACAAATTCAAGGATTCTTCTCATTTCCTGCAGATGATTTGACAAGTATTCCAATGATGGGCCAATATTTTATGAATAAGGGCTTAAATATGGAAAATGTTGTAGTTGTTTCTCCTGACCATGGTGGTGCAACAAGAGCTAGAAATTTGGCAAATATCTTAGATACATCTATCGCCATCGTTGATAAAAGACGTCCTAGACCTAATGTATGCGAGGCACAAAGTGTTATCGGTGATGTAGATGGTAAGGATTGTATCGTTGTAGATGATATTTGTGATACTGCTGGTTCACTTGTCGCAGCTTGTGATATCTTAAAGAGATTTGGTGCTAAAGATGTTTATGTATGTCTTGCCCATGGCGTATTCTCAGGTCCAGCAATTGAGAGAATTGAAAATTCTTGTATCAAAGAAGTTATTACTACAAATTCAATTCCTCTAGATGATGAAAAGAAGGCACAAACAACTAAGATTAAACAATTAAGTGTTGGCTTAATGTTATCTAAGTTAATAACAGCAATCTCTTCTCATCAACCAGTTTCAGAAATCTATAAATTATTTGAAGAACATGAATAAGATAAAGGACAGCGATGCTGTCCTTTAATGTTATATTTCATGTATTGTTTTTCTTATTGATTCAAAAACTTCTTCATGTGTTAGTCTAACATCAAAGTTTTGCGCTTCAAAATCCGCTTCGTCAAGTTTTGTTTCAATATCATCAGTCAGATTAGAATATTCTTCCAGACTTAAAAGCACCATTGTGGTATGGCCATTTTCAGTTAAAAATACAGGCTCACCGTTTTTTACAATATCTTCAATTTCTGCATATTTATCTCTTAAATCAGAAACAGGTCTTATATGTGTCATATTGTAATCCTCCTTTATCATAATGTTATCAAAGTATGTGTAGATATAGAGCATGCTAATAGTTTTTGGTAAACTATTGATCTACAGAAATGGACTAATTAGTACAAAAAAGTGTAAATTTTATAAAATTCTTCATATAATATTACCGAAAGAAGACAGCATGAATAAAAATATGGTATTTTGTGAAGAATGTAGAAAAGATGTTGCGTATTCTGTTATAGAAAAACAAATGATTGGCAAAGTACGTGGTGTAGATTATAACTATATTGGAAAAGAAGCTGTATGTACAAATTGCGGGGCTTTTGTTTATGTTGAAGAAATTAACGACTTCAATATTAAGGCACTTTATGATGTTTATCGCAAAGAAAATGGAATCATTAGTCTTGAAAAGATTAAACAAATTCCTAAACGTTACGCCATTGGTAAACGTCCTCTTTCTATACTTTTAGGTTGGGGAGAACATACATTTGCACGTTATATGGATGGCGAAGTACCAACTAGACAATATTTAGATATCTTGAATAAATTATATGAAGATCCAAAATATTATCTAAGCATACTTGAGGAAAATAAGGATCGTTTAGTTTCTAGACATACTTATGAAAAAAGTAAAAAAGCCGTTGAATTATTAATAAATAATGAAGCTAAATCATCAAGAAAGATTGATCTTGTTATTAAGTATCTTTTAAATCAATGTGAAGATATTACACCATTAGCGCTACAAAAGAGTCTTTATTATATTCAGGGCTTCTATTATGCTTTTGGTAAGGAATTTATTTTTGAAGATGATTGTGAGGCTTGGACACATGGCCCAGTTTATAGAGATGTATATATTAAATATGCTGATTATCATTTTGATCCAATTGCGAAAGTAGAAAGATTTGATTCTTCTGTTTTTAGCTCTATTGAAAAAGATGTTATAGATAGTGTTATAAAAAATATATGTTGTTATAGTGGGAAAGTGCTCGAGGCCTTTACTCATAATGAAACCCCTTGGCTTGATACAAGGGACAATCTTGAGGATGGATTAGCTTGTAATAAAATCATTGATAAGCAATTAATTGCTGCTTATTTTGAAAAAGTAAAAGTTCAATATAATATGAATTCAATAAATGATATTAAGCTATATACAAATGATATGTTTAACAATCTAGAAAATAGTTAGTCTACATGTTGATGGGTTCTATTTATTTTTAATTTAAGAATCTTTCTTACCGATTCATTAATTCTTTCTTCACTTATTTCATTATTATTGATGGCTTCTATTACCCCATCAAAGGCTTCTTTATAATTTTCAGGCATCAATAAAATATCAACACCAGCATTAATGGCCATTATAGCCGCTTCTTTTGAAGAGTAGTATTTAGAAATAGCGCCCATTTCTAGAGAATCAGTAATGATGATGCCATCATAATTAAATTGCTTTCTTAATATGTCTGTTAACATTTCTTTTGATAAAGAAGCTGGTAAATTATCACTTGTAATATTTGGTGTTTCAATATGGCCAACCATTACCATATCGGTATTATCTAATGTTTGGATAAAAGGAAGTGCTTCTTGTTTGAGCCAATCTTGTTTTGATGTATCAATATATACGGAATCAGAATGACTATCACCCTTAGTATTTCCATGTCCTGGGAAATGTTTTATACATGAATAGATATTATTTGTATGTAATCCATCAATAAAACTATTTACTAATTCACTTGTAATATTAGGGTCAGATCCAAATGATCTATTTCCAATTATTGGGTTATTGGGATTGATATTTAAATCAGCTACTGGGGCAAAGTCAACATCGATATGATACTTATTTAAATATGAAGCTATATAAGCTCCTTTGTCATAGGCATCTTTAGTTGTATCTATTTGATCATTGTCTAAGGTCTTTTTTACATTAAATTTCTTTGAGTTGGCAATTCTTGAAACAGTACCACCTTCTTCATCAATGCATATTAGTGGTTTGTATTTTAATTCATGGATTGAATTTGTAAGTTCTATTAATTGTCTTTCATCATTTAAATTTCTATTAAATAAGACTATGCCACCACATGGATAATTGTTGTAGGTGTTTAACATATCTTCGGTTATGATGTCATGAACGATATATTTGCCACTTTCCTTATCGCTTATGTAGTTTGAGTCTAAGGCTTCTAGTCTTACAAAAAACATTTGACCTACTTTTTCTTCTAATGTCATATTTGAAATGATGTAGTCGATATTATCTTTTAATGTGAATGGTGAAAATATAAAGGAAAAAGATAAGAAAATATTAAGCAATTTCATTTAGTAATCCTTTAAATGCTTCTTCGTATTTATTTGAATCTTTTAAGTAGCTTTTTGCGTGTGATGCACCATCAATAATTAAAATATTCTTATCACAATTGGCATTTTCATATATTTTATAGGCATCTTTAGTACATACAAAATGATCACCACCACCATGTATTATTAATAATTTCCCCTTATATTCGCTAATTGATCTATAGGCTTCTTTTTCTTTTAAGGAATACTTAGCTAATAGCTTTAATTCTAAGTTAGCTAAAAGGACTAAGGGAAAAGAAGGAAGATGATACATTTGTTTGATTTGATATTTTACTTCATCATATCCTGAGGCAAAGCCACAATCTGCAACAATTCCTTTTACTTTTTCATTAACTAGTGCACTAGCATTTAAAACAGTTGCCGCTCCCATTGACATACCATAGAGTACTATTGTTTCCTGTTTATATTCTTTAATTAGATAATTTACCCAAGAATTAATATCTATAGAGTCAAGTACCCCAAAGCCAATATATTTGCCTTGTGATAGGCCATGGCTTCTATCATCTACAAATAGAATGTTATAGCCTGTTGAATAAAGAAACTTAGCAGATTGGCCAAAGTCATATAATCCATCTTTGGCTTTATAACCATGGACGCATATTATTGTCTTATTACTTTGTTTATTTGGTACAAATATTGCGTGTAGTTTTAAATTATCAAAGCTTTGAATATATAAATCTTGATATTTAAGTGAATAAATAAATTCTCTTCCTTTTTGGTTGGCATCTATATATTCTTTCCAAGCTGGGGTTGTGTCTAATTTATCATCTCTTACAAATGATAATTTGATAAGGATATAGGCGATAATCAATAGTATTATTAATAGAATTAGTATGTATTTCATACTTTAATTTTAATCCTATTTTAGTTGGTGGTAAACTAATGTGGTATGAAAAAAGTATTAATTATTGGTTGCGCTAAAAGCGGCTATTGGGCAAGTAAGTTATTAAATTTGAAGGGCTATGATGTTATTATCACGGATACTAAGGAAATAAGGGAAAAAGATGAATTAGAAAGCCAAGGTATTAAGGTATATGATAATGGTCATCCTGATTTTTTATTAAATGAAGAATATGACTTTGTGGTTAAAAATCCTGGTATTCCCTATACCAATAAATTAGTTAAGTATTTTGTAGATAAAAATATTCCAATTTTTACTGAAATTGAAACAGCTTTAAAATATCCAAAGAATTATGAGATTGCGGCTATTACGGGTACTAATGGTAAGACGACAATTACTACTTTGGTATATGAAATCTTAAAAGAAGAATATAAGGCTTATGCATGTGGCAATATTGGTACAGCTTTAAGTGAGATTGTTTATAATCATGAAAATGAAGATGCTAAGTTATCTTTGGAAATCAGCGCTTTTCAATTACTTGGTGCGCCAAGCTTTCATCCATTATGTGCTGTAATTACTAATTTAACACCAGATCACTTGGATTATTTTGATACTTTAGATGATTACTATAAGGCTAAGACTCTAGTTTATAAAAATATGTGCGATGATGATTGGTTTATTTTAAATACTGATGATGAAGTAGTGATGGACTATTGTAAAGATATTAAATGTAAGGTTGTTACTTTCTCGCTTAATAAGAAAGCTGATTTATGTTTAATTGGTGATAATGCATGTTTATTTGATCAAGTATTATTCAATAAAAATGATTTAAAGATTATTGGTAAACATAATCTAGCAAATGCGATGATGGCTGCAGCCCTAGCTTTTAAATTAGGTGCAAGCCTAAGGGCAATCCAAAAGGTTATTTCTTCTTTTTCAGGTGTAGAACATCGTATTGAATTTGTAAGAGAACTAGATGGTGTTAGATACTACAATGATTCCAAGGGTACTAATACCGATAGTACCGTAGTAGCTTTAAAGGCTTTTGATAAGCCTGTAATATTATTGGCTGGAGGGCACGATAAGCATACTGGTTTTGCCGGTATTGAAGAAAATAAAGATAGAATTAAGAAAATGATAACTTTTGGTGAGACCAAGGATTTGTTGGCTAAGATTAAGGATGACTCTATAGTTTGTGAAACGATGGAAGAGGCTTTAAATGAAGCTAAGAAAATTGCAGAACCAAATGATGTTATTTTACTTTCACCAGCATGTTCTAGTTATGACCAATTTAAGAATTTTGAAGAGCGTGGTAGAATCTTTAAGGAGTTAGTCAATAATCTTTAATGGTTCTAGGAATATTTGATAGCGGGCTTGGGGGACTAAGTGTATTAAAAGAGATTTTAAAGAACAATTCGTATTCGCGAATTGTTTATTTTGGTGATACCGCAAGAGTTCCATATGGCGATAAGGATAAGGAAACTTTAAGAAAGTATGCTATTGAGGATATTGCCTTTTTAAAACAAAAAGGTGTCGACGAGATTGTGGTGGCCTGTGGCACGGTAAGTTCGACAGTTTTAAATGAAATAAAGGATGACTATGATTTTAAAATAGAGGGCATTATTGATGCGGCTGTTAAGGGTGCGCTTTCGGTAACCAATAATAATAAGATAGGTGTTATTGCCACTAGCGCTACCATTAATACCCATGTTTTTAAACAAAGAATTGAAAATATATATGAAGTAGCCTGTCCTAAGTTTGTGCCATTGATTGAAAAGGATTTGATTGATTCTAAACAAATGGATGAAGCTCTTGATGAGTATTTAGGTGATTTAAAAATAGCTGGTATTGATACACTTATACTTGGTTGTACGCATTATCCTTTGTTGAGTAATAAGATAACCGCTTATTTTGATAACAAGGTTAATTTAATAAATAGTGGTACTGTTTTAAGTAAAGAACTTTTTAATGGAGAAAAAATAGAGCCGCTTGTTGAGTTTTATGTATCTGGTGATGTAGATGATTTTAAGAAACACGCAAGCAGATTTTTAGATATTAGGGGTAATTATGCATTTTACAAGTGATGTTAAAGAGGCTTTAAATCATAAATATAGTGATATGGCAAATGAAATGATTAAACAGGGTAGAGACATCGTTTCATTATGTGTTGGTGAGCCAGATATGAAGGTTCCTGATTATGTTGTAGAGGGAATTTATAAGGCTATGAAAGATGGCAAGACTCATTATAGTAATTGCCAGGGAATTAAAGAATTAAGACAAGCTATAGTTTCTGATTTAAATAAAGTATATGGTTGTGATTATACAAGCGATGAGATTTGTATTGCCCCAGGGGTAAAGCCTGCTAGTTATTTTGCGCTTTCTTGTTTACTTGAGCCAAATGATGAAGTAGTAATTATTTCACCTTATTATTTAAGTTATCCAAGCAATATTGCCTTAGCTGAGCCTACATGTAATATTAAGGTTGTTGATTTAAATGATGACTTAAGTTTAAATCTAGAGGCACTAGATAGAGCTGTTAATGATAATACAAAATGTATTTTGGTTAATTCACCAAATAATCCTGCTGGTTCGATGTTTAGTAAAAAAGAAGTAGAAGCAATTTGTGATATCGCTTTAAAGCATCCTAATACTTATATCATTTCTGATGAAGTATATGATAGATTGGTATATGAGGGTGAAATACATCATTCTTTCTTAAGTGAGAAGAAGATTAAAGATAGATTGGTACTGGTTAATGGCTATTCTAAATCACATGCGATGACGGGTTTTAGACTTGGCTATGCAGTTTGTAATAAGGCATTGGCTAAAAAGATGGCGCTATTTGCCCAACAGACAATTACTAATACTTCTACGCCTTTACAATATGGAGCTTTAGAAATATATAAGCATAAGTGGGATCATATTAAGCCATATTGTAAATCACTTGAGGAGCGTATGACATATTTTCATGAAGAGATAAATAAGCACCCTTATTTTGAGGGTAGACTTCCTAGGTGTAGTTTTTATTATTGGGTTAATATTGAAAAGTCAGGTATGTCTTCAATAGAAATGTGCGATGAATTATTGAATAAGGTTGGTGTTGTTGCCACACCTGGTATCACTTTTGGGGAAAAGTGGGATAACTATATTAGATTTTCTATTGCGTCTAATATGGATGTTTTAAAAAAGGCAATAGATAGGATTGGGGATTTTAGATAATGATTAATAAAATAAAAAGTTATAACGAAGATAATAAGACATTAAGGACAATCGAGATTGTCCTTATGTGTTTTTTATTGTGTGCCTCACTTATTTCTTTCTTTTATGGAAATAGTAAGTTAAATAGTGATGAATATAAGAACATGTCTTATGTTGAAAGTGTTGTATTAAATAAAGATGAAGATTCTGCGTGTGATGAGGATTCTACAGTTTGTGAAATTACTTATAGCGATGATGAAGTATCTTTGATTAAACAATATGGTGCTGAAAGTGAAGTAAGTGAATCTATTACGGCTTATGAATATAAGTTAGAAAGTGGTAAGATTTTAGCTTTTGACCATGAAAATCCAACAATAGAGGAGGCATCTTACTTATATAAACAAGAGATGGCAAATGATTGTGCGCATATTTATAATTTTTCTTTGTCTTGTTTGATTCTTTTATTGTCACTTTCTGTGGTATTTGTTTTCTCTAAGGCTTTTACTACTTATGAGAAGTGTTGGTTTATGACTATCATGGTGCTTGCGACTATTATGGCAGTGTTGTTTCCAGAAGAGAGCGCAAATGGTGTTAATGGCATCATTATCATGTTGTTGTATCTATTGGATACTTTCTTAAATATCTTATGTGAATTGCTTATTTCTAAACAATCTCGTTATAATTTCTTGGTTTCGGTGCTTGTAGAAATTGTTGAAATTTTGGTTTGTGTAGTATTGATGTATCGTTTCGCAACCATTGCGACAACTTTATTCTTCTGGCTTCCAATTGATATTTTAAGTTATATTAACTGGTCTAAGCATAAGGATGATAAGGAAGATGATTTAACAGCTGTTAGAAGACTTAAGGGTTATCAAGAAGTACTTGTTATTGTGGCAATAATTGTTTGGACTGTTGTTGTGGGGTATTTATTAAGTGGTTTAAATATCCAAACAGATTTCTTTGGTGGTGATAAAAAACTTGAGACTTATATCACTTATATTGATGCATGTGCTAGTGCGGTTGGTGTTGCCAATGGTTTGTTTATTTTCTTTAGATTACGTGAACAATGGATTGCTTGGTATATTTGTGCACTACTTGAAGCGGTTATGAATATTATGTCTGGCCAATATGTTTTACTTGTATTAAAGCTTGGTTATTTCACTAATACTACTTATGGTTATATCAAGTGGAGTAAGTATATCAAGGAACACAAAGAACAAAGTTCTCTATTCTAACAATAGGCATCGATTTAATTCGGTGCTTTTTTATCAACAGCTTTCCACATTTTAAAATGTGGAAAATGGGAAAAAGATGGGAATAAAACAATCAGTTATTCTTTTAAAATGAAGCTATGAACATGATTGATAAACAAAAAGCTCAATATGATGCCTGTGCTAAAAGAAT
>CAVGFC010000035.1:0-9928 GCA_963628775.1 Acutalibacteraceae bacterium | reverse complement strand
ATATAAATTTCATCAAATTCTTCATAATCTCTTAAAGTCATCTTCTTAGCATAATGCCTACTATAAGGAATTTTATTTCTTTCTAGTGTTTCCTTAGCTAAATAATAGATATCATTACCAATTTCTTCATTACTTAAAGCTCTAGACTCACAATAAAAATCTAGACCCTTAGTCTTATATTTAAAAATATATTCAGCCATAGGACTTCTGCAAATATTGCCATGACACACAAATAATACTTTTCTCATTTGTCTAAAATAATTTTTATACTTTCTTTAAATTCATCGCTAAAGTCGCTAATATCATCAAGTGTAATAACACCATCTATAATCATTCCCGCAACTTCAAAAGCCATTGTGATTCTTCTTGGTTCAATTATTACACCACTACATTTTCTGTCTTGGTTAATACGTTTTCTTAATTCCCAATATTTATAAGAAGCAGGCTTGTTTTCAGCCAATAAAGAGGCATAACTTTTTACAAGTCTTTCCATATAGTCTTCTTGCCACTTAGAGATGTACTCTAAATTTTTTCCAATCAGATTCCTTAGCTTCCATAAAACTAGTCTCTTTGGATAATTTCATCAAGTATTTCAATAGCTTCCTTAATCATGCCATCACAATGCACCTTCTTGATTCCACCCATTTGTGCATTCTTTCTTAAAAGATCAACGCAATTAATTAAGCCACAATGATTATCCATCATTCTATTTCTAAACTCATTTAAAGTAGGAATATCATTTATTCCCTTTAGTCCTAAAACCATAAGTCCAGCAGTAATGGTTCCACATACTCCACCATTTTTCATGCCACTACCAAAGTTAAAACCCAAATCAAAGGCTGTCTTTTCATTTAGACCAATTTCCTCACTATAGGCACAAAGAATTGCTTGTGCGCAATTGTAATGGACATTTGGATTTTCTCTTAGTTCTAATGCTTTTTCTACATGTTTGTTCATACTAACCCCACAATCAAAGATGTAGCCAATGCTACAAATATAAAAACAATAATTCCTCTTAAGAAAGAATCAATGTGTTTTTTACTGTCTTGATAAGCTTGCTTATCTTGCAAAATGGAAAACCTAATTCTTTTTGTATTACGCCACCATAATAAATCAATCACCAACAAATCAAAGACATTTAATACTTCACCATTTATCAAAAAGAAAACGAAAGTATCAAGAAAGCCATTGAAAGCTAAATATTCTTTACATATTATTCCAAGGGAAGAAAAAAGAATCGTATATAAAATAAAATTTGAAATCAAAGTTGAAACAATACTTTTATCTTCTGGAGCAATCTTTTTTAAATCTTTATCCTTTCTGATAGCTTCTTGAACTACATCTGGATAATTTCTAAAACCCAACATATTTTTTGCGTCATTGCCGGTATTTTTAAAACAGATATAAAATAAAAGAAAACAGAAAAATACCACAAATAAAATTCGATACTTTATCAAAATAACATTTCTCCCTTCACAAATTTATGCTTAATACCGCCTTTAATATCAAGTGATAAATAAATAGCTCTTTCAAGTCTTTCTTCGATGCTTAAATCTAAAGTGGTTTTTAAGATACTATCATCTAAAACTAATATATCTGCTTCAAAATCAGATTCAAAACTACCTACTTTACCAAAGAATTCGCCACCCTTTAAAGTAGCTAGATAGAAAGCTTCTTTAAAAGATAAAGGCTTACAGTTTTGATCAATGATACGCCAATACAACTTAGAAACCTCGATTGTTTTAACAAGCGTTTGAAACATCGATTCACTTGTACCACCCGCAACATCACTACCTAGCCCCATATTCATATCCAAATCTAGATATTTTCTAATAGGTGCAATACCACTTGATACATTTATATTACTAGAAGGACAATGGACAATAAAGACACCATTATCCTTCATTAGCTTAACTTCTTCTTCACTTGAATATAGACAATGAGCCATGATTGTTTTATATGACTTATCTTTCTTTTTGCCAAACAAGCCATATTCATTATAGGCATCACCATAATACATACTATTAGGACAAAGCTTCTTAACGAGTTTAATTTCACTTAAGTTTTCAGAAAGATGTGATTGTAAAGGAACATCATATTCATAAATTAAATCCCCTAATTTATACATCAATTCATCACTGCAACTTGGAATAAAGCGTGGTGTAATAATTGGCTTAGTATTTTTATACTTAGCAATCGTTTTATCTAACCACTCTTTTGTATCTATATATGAATTAGTTTCAACAAGCGGAACAGGAGCATTTCTATCCATATTAACTTTACCAACATAGCTAATTAAGCCGCTTTCTTCAAGTTGATCCATTAGTTCTATTGTTGCCTGAATATGTCTTGACGCAAATATCGAAAGCCTAGTTGTAGCGCTTTTTCTAAGTTCATCTACAAATATCTTATAAGCAGCTTTGGCATAAGCTATATCTTCATACTTGCTTTCTTCTTTGAACGCCTCATACTTTAGCCAATCTAATAATTCATAGTCCATGCCAAGCCCTCTATAGGCATATTGAGATGCATGGATATGTAAATCGATTAAGCCTGGAATTATTAAATAATTACTATAATCATATAATTTATAGTCTTTATATTCTAATGGCAATTTTTCAAAAACACCTTTTGATAAACCATTTGCACAAATTAGATAGCCATCAACACAAATAAGTTCATCCTTAGACTTGCTGAAACAAATATTTCCTTTTAAAACAAAATCGCTCATGGATTAATTATAGAATATTTAACACTCCATTAAAGCTAATTTATCAAAATAGTCCATGAAAAAGGAACGTTTTTAGCGTCCCTTTAAAGATCAATCTAGATTATCTTCCTTTAAATCCTTAGCGGCATTGGCGATAACTTTTTCAGCAACATTATTAGGAGCTGGTTCATATCTATCAAAATCAATAACATATGTTCCTCTACCCTTAGTCATAGACCTAAGCTCTGTTGCATACTTTATCATTTCCGCCATAGGCACTTCTGCATCAATGGTTACATAGCCATCATTTGTACGACCAGTATCCATTATCATGCCTCTACGCTTATTGAAGTCGCCAATCAAATCACCAACATACTTTTCAGGTGTTATAACATGAACCTTACCAATTGGCTCTAGTAATATTGGATTGGCCTTAGGAATACCATTCTTAAAGGCAATCTTTGCCGCAGCTTCAAATGAATTAGGCTTAGAATCAACAGGATGATATGAACCATCATATAGTGTAGCCTTTACATTAACTACTCTACATCCTGCCAAAGGACCCTTAGCCATGCAAGCTCTAAGTCCTGCTTCAACACTTGGGAAGAAGTTTTTAGGAACAGCGCCACCAAACACTTCTTCAGCAAATACTAAGTCTTCATCATCTGGATTATATTCAAATCTAATCCATACATCGCCAAATTGACCAGCACCACCATTTTGTTTCTTGTATTTACCTTGAACTTCAGCTTTGCCTCTGATAGTTTCACGATATTGAATCTTAGGTTCTTTTAAATTAATTTCTACTTTATATCTATTTTTTAGTTTGTTGACAACAACATCCATTTGTTGATCACCAACACAATACAACACTTGCTCACCTGTCTCTGCATTTCTAACAAGATTAATTGATTTATCTTCAATTAAAATCTTCTTTAAAGCGTCAGACATCTTATCTTCATCATCTTTAGTCTTAGGTGAAATAGCCATGCCTAACATTGGACGAGGATATTCAATTGGTGGATACTTAACAACCAATTCCTTGGTACATAAGCTATCACAAGTCTCACTTACATTAAGCTTTGTCAGGGCTACAATATCACCACAATCAGCCTTATCAAGAGGTTGTTGGTTTTTACCACACATTGTAAATAAACCACCAGCTTTTTCATTGACTTCTTTATTGGCATTATATAAAGGAGTTTGTAAAGTTAAAGTACCAGACATTACCTTTAATAAAGATACTTTACCAACAAAAGGATCAACGATAGTCTTAAATATTCTGCCTGTAAATGGTGCGCTATCTTCGGTCTTAATCTTTTTACCATCAACTTCAATTTCACCAGTTTCACTATAAACTGGACCAAAAGTAGTGATGAAATCAAGAATTTCACCTACACCATAGCCAGAAATAGCACATCCACCAAGTATAGGCTTAATTTCACCATTTTTAAGCGCTGTCTTTAAACCAAACTTCTTTTCTTCTTTAGTAAATGATTCACCTGCGAAGAATTTCTCCATCATCTCATCATTTGTAGAAGCTACCACTTCCATGATTTCTTCATAATATGGATCATTTTCATCATAGATAGTCTTTCTAACACCAACCATCTTATTGCCATCCATTTCTGGAACTAAGAATGGTACAGCACCCGCACCATAAACATCAGTAATGCTTCTAGCTATTTCTTCAAACTTCATTCCTTCATCAGCATTATTAATTAAGAAACAGAAAGGAATACCTAATTTAAGAGCTAAGTTAGCAGCCTTTTCAGTACCTGATTGTTGTCCTTCTTTACCACTGACAAAGATAATAGCCAAATCAGCAACACTTGCGCCAGATATCTTATCTCCTTCATAGTCTAAGTAACCTGGTGTATCAATGAAATTGATTTTTCTACCCTTCCATTGAATAGGCGCCATAGATGAATAAACAGACAAACCTCTTTTAGCCTCTTCTGGATCAAAGTCCATAGCTAGAGTACCATCGCTATTATTACCCATCCTAGCTATTTCATTTGTAAGAAGTAAAGCATTTTCGATAAAAGTAGATTTGCCACTACCTGCATGTCCTAGCAATACGACATTACGTATATCTTTTCCTTCATATTCTTTCATATCAGATCACACCTTCAAGTTCTTCTGGAACACCATTTCTAAAATAATCTCTAGCAAGCTTTCCTAAATTATCCTTAGCATCCTTATCAGCACCCTTATTTATTAAATAAACAACTTCATCAACATTGCCTTGGTAGCAAGCTCTCATTAAAGCATCGCAACCCTTATTATCTTTGGCATTAATATTAGCACCCTTGTTTAACAATAAGTGAACTGTTTCAACCTTGCCAGCATTAATCGCATCAATTAAAGCAGTTCTTCCTTCTTCATCCTTTATTTCAAGATCAGCGCCATTATCGATTAAATATTCAACAACATCACTTCTACCTTCATAACTAGCTCTAATTAAGGCGCTTCTTTGTTTATTATCTCTAGCATTTACATTAGAACCAGCTTCTACTAACATCTTAACGATTGCCAAATGACCTTTTTTAGCAGCACCCATTAAAGGTGTTTTATTTTCAACGTCTCTACTTCTTACATCAGCACCCTTTTCTAGTAAGAACTTAACAATTTCATCATATCCTCTCTTACTAGCTCTAGCTAATGCGCTCCTACCTTCAGTATTGGTAGTTTCAACATCAGCTCCTTCTTCTACGTACTTCTTTACAAGTTCAAGGTTTCCTTCCTTGACTGCTGCGTAGAAATTTTTGTTTAATTCTTGTGTCATAATTTTATCCTCCTTATGATAAAAAAAGAACGCAGACATACGCGTTCATATTAAAGAATTAGTTTTAAGCAACACAATGCTTTGGGCATTTACCCTATCTAATTGAAATAGCAATTTATCAACATTATGTACTTTCATATCTCTTACCTTGTCTTAATTATATGTAGATAAAATAACAAGTACAAGTAAATCAAATAAAATATTTTAAGAAAAATGTAAGCGCTTTACATTTTTAAAAAAAATAATAAAAATCTCTAGACAAACTAGAGATTATATGATTTGTCAAACTAATAAATACTCTTTATTAAAGTTTCATAGTTTGGCATATGTAAACTTAACACCTCATGAAATCTTTTAGAATGATTAGGAATCACAAAATGTAAAAGCTCATGCCACAATACCGCTTCTAAACACTTATCATCAAAATGAATCAGTTTTTCATTAATGGTAATTAAATTCTTCTTAGGATAATTAATGCCCCACGCTGACTTCATAATTCTAAATTTATAATCAGGCTTTAAATGATAACCATAATCGCTAATCACATTAAGATACTTATCTTGTTTTTGTTCAATTAGCTTAAGCAAGACCTTTTTGCCTTCCTTATAAAATACTTTTAAAGCTTCATCAATATCAGTATTACTTGTATAAATTAAAATAGTATCATCCATTACCACAACCCTACTTCTTCCTTGTGATATATATAGACGATATTTCTTTCCCAAATAATAAATATAGTCATCAACAATTAATTTACTATCTCTATGTTTACCTTCTTTTGAAGCTATCCAATTAGCCTTAGAATCAATAAAATCTAGTATTTCTTTTTTACTTAGCCACTTAGGACAAGTTACTTCTAAAGTGTCACCTTTTATTCTTAAATAAATATTTTTAATATTTTTTCTAATAATTACTAGTTCAAAATATTTGTCATTAACCTTAATCATACTTTTATAATTATATACGAGGTGTAAATATGAACATTAGTCTTTTAGAACCAATTGGAATAAGTGAAAAAGAAATAGAAACATTAAGTAAGCCAATCATTGAGATGGGACATAAATTTACTTATTATGACAATAAAACAACCGATATAAATGAACTTATCAAAAGAAGTAAGAATCAAGATGTTGTCATGATTGCCAATAACCCCTATCCCAAAGAAGTAATTGAAAGCGCTGATAGACTAAAATTGATTGCTGTAGCCTTTACTGGCATTGATCATGTTGACTATAAATACGCAAAAGAAAAAGGTATTAAAGTAGTCAATTGTGCAGGCTACTCAAACGAGGCAGTAAGTGAACTTGTAATAGGCTTAACTATTTCCTTATATAGAAAAATATTTGAAGCTGATAAAGCCACAAGAGCTAATAAAAATAGTAATGGTTTAATAGGACAAGAGTTAAATGGTAAGACAGTAGGTATTATAGGTTGTGGCAATATTGGCATTAAAACAGCAACCCTATTCAAAGCCTTTGGTTGCGACATTTTAGGATACAACCATAGCCCTATTAAATGCGATTTTATAAAGCAAGTGGAAATAGATGAATTATTAAGTAGTTCAGATATTATTTCTTTACATCTTCCAAGTAATGAAGAAACCTATCATTTTATGGATGAAGAAAAAATAAACAAAATGAAAGCAAGTGCTATCTTTATTAATTGCGCAAGAGGAAAAATAGTAGATAACAATTATCTTGCGAAGGCCTTAAATAATAATAAGATAGCAGGTGCCGCTATCGATGTATACGATATAGAGCCCCCACTAAATAGTGATTATCCATTGCTTAATTGTAAAAACATTATCTTGACACCACATGTTGCCTTTTTAAGCAAGGAAGCAATGATTAAAAGAGCGCGCATTGAATTTAATAATGTTATTGAATTCTTAACAAAATAAAAAGCCCTTTCGGACTTAATAATTTAAATGGGGCGATTGATGGGACTCGAACCCACGAATGCCAGAGCCACAATCTGGTGTGTTAACCAACTTCACCACAACCGCCATTGCCTAATTATTCTAACCTTTATAAGAATAAAAGTAAAGATATTTTTTTCGATTGATAAGAGTGACTATTTATCACTCTTATCAATTTTGTTTTCTTCTAACTTTTTATAATGAACTAAGCCAAAATAACCAATTGTTGAAGTAATAAGTGCACCAATGCAATCAATCATCAAATCATCCATCGTATCAACTAGTGCCATTCTACCAATTAAATCAGTACCATCTTCTAATCTAAACTTTTGCATATTAAGGCCCAAAAGACCATCAAAAGAGAATTCATAGATTTCCCAAAGGACACCAACTGATATTGCGAAACAAAACGCAAATAAGGCAACAAAGAATGGTGATAATTGTAACTTAATCGCATCATTTTTATTAAGCACATTAACAACATCAAAACCAAGCGTTCCAAGCATACCAGCTGAGAAGGCATGTAATACTGTATCCCAATGTTCAAAACGATAATAGAAAGATCTAACTTCGCCTAATATTATTGCCATATATAAGAAAATGAAATAAGCAATAACAGTATTAGTTGGAATAGTTACATTGAAACGTTTATTTAAAAAACCTGGCAAATGTAAAACGATTAGACCTAGGCTACATTGTAGAAGCATTAAGACATAATCACTTTTTTGTCTAGTAAGTGTATTTACATCCTCACTTGGCGCTTTAATAATCATAGCTATCGAATAGATTATCGATACGATAAAACCTATTAGTACAAAGTAATATAATTTTTCTGTTTTCTTAAATTTCATAGAACTATTATATCGTAATTAGTCATTGTAGATAGAATAATACTCTTTTAACTCTTCAACTATAATTTGTTTTTCCTCATCAGTTAAAGTACGCTCTGTTGCATCATGTCCCTCTACTGTACCAGTATGGAAATAAACTAATTCGCCGTTCTTTATAAATAATAAAGCAGGAACATATACTACACCATCTTCATCTAATTGATCTCTAATAAAGTTATAGATAGTTTCAAATAATGGTTCATTATAGTTACCATCATCATCTTTATATCTTAAATCATTCTCCTTTGTACCATCAGCTCTAACATTTAAAGCATAAGTTATATTAAACAAGTCATCTTTATCACTTAAATAA
This sequence comes from Acutalibacteraceae bacterium, assembly GCA_963628775.1. Lineage (GTDB taxonomy): Bacteria > Bacillota_I > Bacilli_A > Erysipelotrichales > Erysipelotrichaceae > Colivicinus. The sequence continues at coordinate 1,309 of CAVGFC010000035.1, read as the reverse complement.
TCAGAAACAATAGGTCCAAGTTCCTTACACCAAGGACAAGCATCAAAATACATATATAAAACAAATGATTCTTTATTTTCAAGTTTATTAACAACATCAGCTATACTGATTTGATTTTCAGCTATTTTATAGCTAGCCTTTTCTTCTTCCTCACATGTTTCTATACCACATGCTGAAGAAGAATCCTCACTTGTAGTCACCTCCTCTTGTTTACTTGAACAAGCTGCAAACATAAACACTGTAAGTAATATTAATAATAATTTTTTCATTAAACAATCTCCTTAAATTTGGCAGGAACACCCACCGCAATATGATTTTTAGGTACATCTTTTAAGACTACGGCATTAGCGCCAATTTTTACATTATCGCCAACCTTGATATCACCAAGAACCTTAGCACCTGCGCCTATTTCTACATTATTACCAATAGTTGGATGCCTTTTGCCCTTATCTTTTCCTGTACCACCAAGGGTTACCCCATGAAACATTTTAACATCATCGCCAATTATGGTTGTCTCACCTATCACCACGCCCATACCATGGTCAATAAATAAACCTCTTCCAATAGTTGCCCCAGGATGGATTTCAATACCGGTAAAAAACCTTGTGACTTGTGATAACAACCTAGCTAGAAAATATAAATGCAATTCATAAAGAAAGTGTGCAATTCGATAAAAGAATATGGCATGGATACTAGGATACAACAGAATTATCGAAATGGTATTAGTTGATGCAGGATCACTTTCTTTTATATTTTTAACTTGTCTTTTAATATCTGAAATAATCATTTTAATCAAACAAATCTAGTGATAAATAACGATTACCAGTATCAGGTAAAATTACCACAATATTCTTTCCTGCATTTTCTTCTCTTTTTGCCAACTTTAAAGCAGCTACAATTGCTGCACCGCTGGAAATACCAACTAAGACCCCTTCTTTTCTAGCAATCAATTTAGTTGCCGCAAAAGCATCTTCATTAGTTACAGTAATAATTTCATCATAGATATCAGTATTTAAAGTATGAGGGACAAAGCCAGCACCAATACCTTGAATCTTGTGGCCACCACTTTTTCCTTCACTTAATACTGGTGAAGAAGCTGGCTCAACGCCTACTACCTTAATATCTTTATTTTTCTCCTTCAAATATTTGCCAACACCAGAAATTGTGCCACCAGTGCCAATACCAGCCACAAAGATATCAACGTTGCCATCGCTGTCTTTATAGATTTCTGGACCTGTTGTCTTATAGTGGGCTAAAGGATTTGCCATATTTTCAAATTGACCAGCAATAATTGAATTTTCAATTTCTT
>CAVGFC010000034.1:0-27895 GCA_963628775.1 Acutalibacteraceae bacterium | reverse complement strand
GACAAGATACAACCAAGAAGGTTAAAGCTCTAATTAACCAAGTAGAGAAGTTATAGCCTTGATTTAAGAATAGTCCTGATACAAGAGGCGGGATAATCGCCAAAGCTAGAGCACTATAACAGACAATAGGTGTATAGTAATGGGCAAACTTAGAAATAAAGTTTTCTGACTTTGACTTAGCACTAGTAGCGTTTTCAACTAAATCAAGAATCTTAGAAACAGTAGATTCACCAAATTCTTTAGTAGTTTTGATTTTGATAGGTGATTCCATATTTATACAACCAGAAATCACTTCATCATTAACATTTACATTTCTAGGCTTAGATTCACCAGTTAATGCGCTTGTGTTTAATGAAGAAGAACCTTCTACTATAATTCCATCAATGGGAATTTTCTCTCCTACTATTACAGTAATTATTTCACCAACTTTTACTTCATCAGGATCTACTTGAACTAGTTCTCCATCTTTTTCAATATTGGCATAGTCAGGTCTTATGTCCATCAAAGCGGAAATGTTTTTACGAGATTTACCAACCGCAACGCTTTGGAACAATTCGCCAATTTGATAAAACAACATAACCGCAACCGCTTCATCATATTCGCCAAGTCCTAAAGCACCAACAGTGGCTACAGCCATCAAAAAGTTTTCATCAAAAACTTGTTTATTCTTAATACCATGAATTGCACCTTTTAAAACATCATAGCCAACAATGAAGTAGGGCACCATAAATAATATAAATTCTAAGTATTTGTTTTCAAATTTTACAATTCTTAGAATTACATATAATATGGCAGCAATTATAATTCTATATAAATTCTTTTTTTGTTTCTTATTCATATTTGTCTCCATCTACTATAAAATAATTAGGAAGCGTTTAATTTGTAAGGGTTGATCGCTTCTTTTTATTTCTTAAAGAAAAATTTCGCAATCGTCTTCTACTGCTTTACAATTCTTTAAAACATCTTGCATAACAGCGTTTATATCAGCTCCATCTTCAAATTCTACAATCATCTTTAGAGTCATAAAATTAACTGTAGCGTCTTTAACTCCTTTTGTGCCTTTAGCTGCTTCTTCCATTTTGTTTGCACAATTTGCACAATCAACATCAATTTTGTAAGTCTTTTTCATATTTACTCCTTTTATTAATATATGAACCAATGTTCATATATTAATATACTACAAGACATATAATAATCAATACCTTTTTGTGCGAAAATATAAATATGAATATTATTGATTACCTTAAATGGCGTGGAGATTTATCATTTAGCGCTAGTCCCTTTAATGAAGTAGATAACTTAATAATTAGCCAAATGGCTTATACAAACTTTGATGAATATTTTAAATTAAAGGACTCTTATAAAGTAAAAGAGCTATCTGCCTTATTTTTTAAGGACCATAGTGATGAAGAAATAAATGCTTCTAAAAGCTTTGTCAAACTCGCTCCTTTTGTCTTAAGAGAAATGGCAAACAGTACTAGATTTAAGGATTGTTTAATACATGATTTTATCTCTACTGTTGATGAAAATACTACTGAGCAATTTTGTTGTTTCCAAATTGATTTAGGTGATAAAACAACTTATGTTGCTTTTAGAGGAACTGATGATACCATTGTTGGTTGGCATGAAGACTTTTGTATGGCTTATGAGATTATTCCTGCTCAAATTGCGGCCAAAGAATATGTCCAAACTAAATTGTCTTCTAGAAGAAAATATCGCATTGGTGGCCATTCAAAGGGTGGGGCACTAGCTGTTTATGCCGCTATTAATGCGCCTAAAAAGGGTAAGAATATAATTAAAGTCTATTCTAATGATGGACCAGGTTTAAATAAAAAGTATCTAAGCCAAGAAGAAAAGGATTCTTATAATGTAATCAAAGACAAAATTATTAAGATAATGCCCGAGTTTGATGTTTTCGGTATCTTATTCGCTTCTAGTAAGAATACTAAAATTATAAAGTCTGATGGCTTTATGGTTATGCAACATTCCGCTATGACGTGGCTTGTTGAAGGGACGAAGTTTGTAGATGGCGAACTATCTAGTGAGTCTTTGATGATTAGAAAAAGCTTTAAAGAGTTCATCAATAAAGCAACTTATGAAGAATGTAGAGATTTTACAGTTGAATTATTTAATGCGCTAAAGAACGCTAATGTTGAAACCGTTTCGGACTTTATTAATGGGGGACTACCATTATTTATAAAGACTATTTCAAGTCTTTTAAAGATGAATGATAAAAGCAAGACTTTCGCAAGTAGTTTAATTGCGGCTTTTACTAAGGGCTATAGCCAAGGAGTAAATGAAAAAGTTAAGAATGTTAAAGATAGTATTGTTGATTCTGTAGCTTCAAAAGAGAAATCACTTATTGATTTACTAAACAACAAAAAGTGAATCAAATAATTCATATAATGATTCATTTAATTTTTGTATTCTTAAACAATCAACCTTACACACCATTCGATCATAGGTATATAGGCCATTTACTTCATTTTCAACATCACTAAGTTGTGTTAAAACACTTCCTGCTAGGCCGTTTTTAATTGAAGGGAATAAGGTGTTAAGATAGATATTTTCTAGTTTATCGGTCAACTGCTTTTCACTATTACTAGAACCATAACCATAATTGGCATTTGTATATTCATGCCCTTTAATATGTCTTTTGATACCGCCATATTCACTTAAAAATAATACTTGTTTATTATTTTTAATATGAAGCACCTTATTTCTAAAATAAATATGATATGAGTCTATATCACTACTGCTTGTTTTATACCAACCAGAGCAGGTATCAAAGGGTCTATATTTGTCGATTTGTTTAAGTTCTTTATAAACTTTTGATGCGCATTGTTGTCCCCAAGACTCATTATAGATAGTCCATGAGATGATACATGGATGATTATATAAGTGTTCAATTGTTTCTTTACTGTGTTTAATAAAGAAAGACAATCTATCTTCATCAACATTTTTATCATCTTTTTGATGAGTAAAGCCAATGGTAGGCAGTAATATGTTTTTAATAAAGTTAACATCACCACTATTGACCATATCTTGCATAACTAAGATGCCGTTTATATCACAATAGTAATAGAATATTTCATCTTCTACTTTTATATGTTTTCTAAGCATATTAAAGCCAAGTTCTTTCATTCTTTGAATATCTTTTAAATATTCATTTGGATCAGATGGTCTATAGATGCCATCAATAAAATATCCTTGGTCTAAGACACCATTTAGATAGATTGGTTTATTGTTTAAATAAAATAATTTAATACCATTATTATCTTTTATTTCAAATTGTCTAATTGCGACATATGATTCTATTTTGTCAGTTGCAGTTTCAATTATTAAAGGATAAATAATAGGATTATTCACATCCCAATATTGACACTTGATACTAGAAATATTTATATCTATTTCTTTTTGATTAAAGGTATTGGTATATGTTTCTTCATCAAATAAAATGCTTAGTTTATATGAAGAATTTGTATCAACATATAAATGAATATTGTTTAAGTTTGTATCAATCTTGATATTTCTTATTTCATTTTCCTTTGGTATAGCTTCTAACCAGACACTTTTCCAAATACCAGATATTGAGGTATACCACATACCTTTTGGTTTTTTAGTTTGTTTACCATATGGATAGAAAGTATCAGTGTCATCTTTAACGATAAGTTTTAAAATATTCTTTTCTTTTAAAAAAGATGTGATATCAAAGCTAAAGGGTAAGTAGCCACCAATATGTCCACCTAGATAATTATCATTTAGATAAACTTTTGTCTTATTATCTACAGCTTCAAAATGAAGTATTACTTTATCATTTGTATTATAAAAGTCATCAGGCAATACAAATTCTTTTTGATAGATAAGCTCCTTTTCATATTCCTTATTTGGATAATTAGCTAAACTTGCTTCCTTAGGATAGGGAACATTAATTGTATGATTATTTAAGTTCCAAGTCCCATTTAAAGAAAAGTAAGAAGCTCTTTTAAAAGTAGGACGGGGATAATAAGTTTGGTTTTTATTCATGGTTTAATTATAGATTATAATTAAAGTGATGTTAAACCTCTTTAAAACAGATGAAAAGCGGATAAAAGGTGAAGTTGTAGATTTAATTGAAAGATATCGTGTTTCAAAAAAATCTTCTTTTGATGGTGTGCCAACTGTTTACTACAATATTTTTTTAAATGGTAGTAAACATAGGGTTGGCAAATGTGATTTAAGGCTTAAAAATGATGGCTTTATGTATTATTATGGCAATGTTGGCTATAACATTTTAGAAGAGGAAAGAGGCCATCATTATGCATATTATGCAACTAAGATTTTGTTAAGAATTGCCAAAGAGGAATTTGGCTTAGATGAATTGATTATTACCTGTGATCCTGGAAATGATGCTTCATATAAAACACTTAAGAAATTAAAGGGTGAACTAATACAGGTAGCCGCTATTCCTTATGACCATGAATTGTATAAAAAAGGTTCTAGATTTAAATGTATATTTCGCTTTAAAATATAAGAATGGAAAAATTAAACAGTATACAAGAAGCACTATTGGCTTTAAAAGATAAAGAAATATTAACTACCAATAAAATAGATCGCTATGTCTTTAAAAGAAATAATATCTATGTTTATAGTAATGGTACTTCTTTTGTCTTAACGCTAGATGATTTTAAAGATTTATATAAAGAAAAAACCTTCTATGTCTATAAAGAAGAAGGTTCTTTTATTGATAATGAAAAGGATGAGGCTTATTATCGCTATTATCGTAAATAATTAATTATTCTTAAAAAATAAACCGACAAGTCCACCAACTAGTCCACCAATAATATGGGTGATATGAGATATTGAATCAGTTACGGTAAGCATACTTGTAACTTCTCCTCCTACCCATAATATGGCAACAATAATTAGGGTAATGGGAATTCCTTTATCTTTGCCCGTAATAGAGGCTAGTAAGATAAAGGCAAAGACAACGCCACTCGCTCCAAGTAATTGAACATTTGGATTAAAGATGTTGTTGCAAAGTCCTGTAACAATCGCGGTAATCAAGATTACAATAATTAAGCGATCATGATATTTTTCTTCTAGCATTGGTCCAAGTAAAAGAATATACATCATATTAGATGCCAAGTGTTCATAGTTGGCATGGCCAAATATATGACCAATTAATCTGACATAGGTTAATAAATCTAATGGTGATGAACTATAGGTTGAAAATATCAAGTTAGTACTTACACCATTGGTTAATCCTTGTAAAAAAAGGGCGATAAAACAAATAAGCACAAATGTTAAAGTTATTGGTGCATTAAAATAGATACGTAATTTTCTCATATCGTTATTATATTGCACAAAATGGTAAGTGAGACTAAAATTAAAACATGAGTAAAAAATTATCGTTAGTATTAGAAGGCGGGGGCATGAGAGGCGCCTATACTGCTGGTTGCCTATCTTGGCTTATAGATGAAGGAATTGAATTTGATTATGCCTATGGCATTTCTACAGGTGCTGTGCATTTAACTTCTTTTTTAATGAAAAATAAGGATTATTTATATAGCATGTCTACAAAATATATCGCTGATAAAACTGTTGTAGGCATAAGACCCTTGTTACGTGAGGGAAGAATAGTTGGCTACAATCATTTGTTTAAGGATATTTTATATAAACAATTAAATTTTGATATTGAAAATCTAATTGGCAAAACTAAGACCAAGGCTAAATACGGTGTCTATGATTTAAAACAAGACAAGACTATCTATGTGCCTTTAAAGGATATGAATATGACTGTTTTACAAGCAGCTTGTACTTTACCAATTCTTGGAAAAGTTGTCAAAATTAATGATCATGAATATCTAGATGGGGGCATCACAAAGATGATACCTATTGAAGAAGCTGTTGATGATGGATGCACAGATCATTTAATTATCACAACTAAACCTATTAATTACATAAGAAAACCAGCCAAGGATTTTGTGGTTAAGCTTATGTCTTTGGTATATAGGGGATGCCCACAAATTGGTAAAGACTATAAGAATAGACATCTTAACTATAATAAACAAATTGAAATCATTAAGGGATTAGAAGAAAGTGGACATGCTTTATATCGTTATCCTACAAAAGAATCTAAGGTATCTCGTCTTGGTGGAAGCACAGAAGAATTAATAAAGCTATATGAACTTGGTAGAAGTGACATGGAAGAAAGTAGAGATAAAATCTACGAATTAATCAAATGAAAAAAATCTTAATTATTTTATTAACTTTATTACTTGTTGGTTGTAGTGCTAAACAAGAAGAAACAAAGATTTCCTATAAATTTATTGATCCAGTAAGTGATGAAAAGCTATTTTCTTATTTAAATGAGGAAAGTGCTAGCTTATTAAAAAAGGCCAATGGTGGCGATGATTTAGATAATTCTACTTTAAATAATATTGGTAAGGCCTTACCTTCATATACATTTGAAAGCTATGATGGCCAAACTATCAATCTTAATGATTATCTTGATTCAAAGATTATTTTTGAAGTAGTGTCTACAACTTGTTCACATTGTATGCAACAAGCTAAGGTTAATAATCAAAGTATTGTGGATAGTCTTGATAATATTACTTTTATTCAATATTTTATTGGTGGCAGTAAAGATTCTATTGATTCTTTTTATAAAGAAATAGGGGAAAATATTCCAAGTGATGAAGTAATATTACTTGAAAATAAAGACTTTACTGACTATCTTGTTTCTAATTTTAATTTTGAAGCTACACCTACTTTTTATTTCTATAATAATGGTTCTTTATCTTTTGACTTTGTAGGGACCTTTTCTTTAGAAGACTATGAAAACTTATATTCTGTGGCTTTTGAAAATGCCCTTGATATAAATAAACTAACTGATGAAAATGGTGTTTCTATCTTTAATTATCAAAGGGACATAGATGATGTTAAAAATGATTTAGGATCAGATAATTATAACAAGCTTGTATCTTTAGATAATGATGAAAAGACTGTTAATCTTACTTTAAATAATATCGGCAAAACTTTTGATTTCTATAATCAATTAGATGATGAATCAAATTTTACAAGTGAAGTTGATTTTACAAACTATACTAGTGGCGATTTGATGATTGTAATGGTCAATGAATATGATGAAGAATTCTTGAATATGCTAAATGATTTCTATAAGGATAATAGTGATATATCATTGATTGTCGTTAATATGAGCGATGAAGATAATTTATCAATGGCTAGATTATTGGATGCTCCACTTGTCTCAATTATGAATCAAGTACCAGAAATACTAAATAGTGGTAAACTTGGTACTTATCCAGCTTGTGTCTTTATCAAGGATTCAATTATTACTGGCATTTATTCAAATATTGAAAGTTTAGATAAACTACAATATGCCAAAGATATTTTCTTAGGTGAAGATTCTATCGCACTAATTAAATAAAGACTCATATGAGTCTTTATTTAATATATTCAAAATAATATTCATCAAAGCTTAAGCCTGATTCATAAATCTTAGTAGCTAAATCAGTTCCTACATAGCGGAAATAATTATAAACAGCACTATGTCCAGTTAAGCTTTCTTTGCCTTCAGGGAATCTTTGAATAAAGCCATATTCATGTCCATGTTCTAATAGCCATGAATATACTTTGCAATCTTTAAAGGCACTGGCCTTAGGATTTTCAGAAGCTAATAAATATAGAGCTAAACCAGTTTGGGAATCAGAGAAACCAGCTTCAGTTTGACTATCATCATCAATATGGGCTTGTTTTTGACTGTCATAGGATACATAGCCTTGATAGGCATATATGGCCATATTTAAGTCTTCATTTCTAATGGCGTTACACATTTCTTCAAAGGCTTGTAGGGCTCTAGATTCAAGTTCAACACCTGGTACTGCATGTAAGGAATTTACTTCAACTCTTTTAGTTGGCTCATATTGGCCGATTGTTGATTTAGATGAAACATATACTTCAATGTCATCTGTATTTGTTGCCTCTATTACATTTTCATAAGGATGCAAATAATCACCACTTACTTTAAAACTTGTATTGGAATTTTCATGAGCTAAACAATCTTCAATATATTCATTAATTGTTTCTTCATCTTCTAGTTTGTCAAAGACATATAAGGGCTTTAAGTCATAATCCTTAAGGCTTGAAAACAAGCTTTCTAGTTCTATGTCACTATAGCCTTTTTTAGTCTTTAGAGATTCATATAGTTCAAAATAAGAATCATCAAGATAATCACACATTGTATATAGTCTTAAATACTTTTGATTAAAGCTATCTTTTATAATTTCTTGATTTAAATAATCACTATAGTAATTATTGGTTAAGATGGTCTTTCTAAGACCCTTATCATAGATCGCATCTATCGCTTCTTCACTGTAACCTAAGGTTAATAATTTGTTGGTATTTATAAAGTGAGGAACTTTATAAATAGATATTCCTACAAGTAAAACAGCACATACAAGGGCAATGAATCGTCCATTTAATCTTCTTTTCTTTTTTGTCATTGGCTCATCTCCTTAAAAGGTATTCTCATATTTTCACATTCAAAGGACATTATTTCTTTAGTAACAGGATGAGTGATTGTTAATCTATATGAATGTAGAGCAATTTGTTGACCAACTTTAGCGTCCTTGTTGTATTTTTGATCTCCCCAAAGAGGGTGATTTCTAGAAGAAAATTGAACTCTTATTTGATGAGATCTTCCAGTATGTAAATTTATCTTAACAAGGGCTAAGTTATTTTTTCTATTTAAGACTTTATAATCTAGACTCGCTTGCTTACCATTTGAATCAACTCTTACTGTATTGGTTTTTTCATCCTTTAATAGTCTATCTTTAAAAGTATCTTCATCTTTTAAACCATTGTCATAGACAACAGCTAAATATTCTTTTTTAAAGTTATGTTTAGCGATATCACTTGATAGCCTAGAAGCGGCTTTACTAGTTTTAGCGAATATACATACGCCACTTACCGGTCTATCTAATCGATGAAGCAAGGCTAAATAGACATTACCTGGTTTTTGATACTTCTCTTTAATATAGTCCTTACACATTGTAAATAAATCCAAATCATTAGAGCTATCTTTTTGCATAGGCACATTAATTGGTTTATCAACAACTAGTAAGTGATTGTCTTCATATAAGACTTTGATGCTCATTTATACCACCTAGTTGTATAGCCACAAGGTAAGAAATAGTCGCTATCTTCTATTTTTAGGCCAATTTCTTCAGCGCTAGTATTAAGTGGCAAATTACTCTCATCTAGACATCTTCTTAAGATATTTTCAATGGTTGTACATGAATAGCCTGTAGTATAGGTATTGATAATCAAGAATAAGGCATCATCACTTAATAAGTTAATGGCTTCTTGAATAAGGGGTCCAATTTGTTCCTCAAACTTAAATATTTCATTGTTTGGGCCTCTTCCATAAGAAGGAGGGTCCATGATGATACCATCATATTTTCTGCCTCTTCTTACTTCTCTTTTCATAAATTTAAGGCAATCATCAACAATATAACGAATATGCGCGTTTTCTAAAAGTGAGAGGTCTCTGTTTTCTTTAGCCCATTCAATCATACCTTTAGCAGCGTCAACATGTACTACTTCAGATATATTCTTTGAAGCGGCAACTGTTGTAGCGGCTCCAGAGTAGGCAAATAAATTTAAGACCTTGGCGTCTTTTTTATTTTCAAGCTTTTCACTAATAAAGTCCCAATTGGCAGCTTGTTCAGGGAATATACCTGTATGTTTAAAATTGGTAGGTGATACTTTAAATGTTAAGTTCTTATATTTAACATTCCATTTTTCAGGTAATTTCTTTTTAAATTCCCAATAACCTCCACCTTTATTAGAGCGATGATAAAAGGCGTCAGCCTTATCCCACAACTCAGGATGGACTTTTTCCCAAATGGCCATAGGATCAGGTCTTCTTAAAATATATGGTCCCCAGGCTTCTAGCTTTTCGCCATTTCCTGCGTCTAATAATCGATAATCTTTAAAATTTTCACTATATAACATAAGTCAATTTTATAACAATTAGGCAAATATTAAAATCGTTGTATAATGGATGGGCTATGGTTAAATATTCGCAATTAAATCCTGCTCAAAGAGAAGCAGTTGTATCTGATAGTAATCATTTAAGAATCATCGCTGGTGCTGGCAGTGGTAAAACTCGTGTACTTACTATGCGTATCGCTTATTTGATTGAAGAAAAGCACATAAATCCTAAAAATATTTTGGCAATCACTTTTACCAATAAGGCTGCCAATGAAATGAAAAAAAGAATAAGTGAGATGTTAGGAGAAAAAGGTGATGGCGCCTTTATTTCAACCATTCACTCTTTATGTGTGCGTATTTTAAAAGAAGAAATCGAAGTACTTGGCTATCCTAGAAACTTTACGATAGTCGATGGCGATGATCAAAAGACTATTTTAAAAGAGGCCTATAAAGAATTTAATATTGATAAAAAAGATATGTCTTATGCCAGTGCTTTAGATTATATTGGCAATTGTAAATATGAAGAATTAAGTTTTGAAGAAGCTTTAAAACAAGCTTATGGCAATGAGACTTTGATTTCTAAGGCTAAGGTATACAAATATTATGATGAAAGGCTTAAGTCAATATACGCTTTAGATTTTGATGACTTAATTCTTTTTACAGTGCGTTTATTTAAACTTCACCAAGGTGTTTTAGCTAAGTGGTCTAGAAAGTTTATGTATATCCATGTTGATGAATTTCAAGATATTGATAAAACCCAATATCAACTTATTAAGCAATTGTCATCATGTTATGACAATGTATATGTAGTAGGCGATCCTGACCAAACTATTTATACTTGGCGTGGGGCTGATGTTAATATCATTGTGAACTTTGATAAGGATTTTAAGAATACTAAGACGATTATTTTGAATCAAAATTATCGTTCAACTAATAATATTTTACAAGGAGCTAACTCTTTAATTAAAAATAATAGGGCAAGAGTAGAAAAAGATCTTTATTCTGATAATGGTGATGGTGATAAGATTATTCATAAGACTTTAATTGATGAAACAAATGAGGCTTATTATATCGCTAATGGTATTAAGGATTTAGTAAGAAAAGGTTATTCTTATAAGGATTTTGCGATACTTTATCGTTCTAACTATTTATCAAGAGAAATAGAAAAAGTTTTTATTGAAAATAGAATTCCTTATGTTATCTATGGAGGCATTAGATTCTATGAAAGAATGGAAGTTAAAGATATTCTTTCTTATTTAAGACTGATTGTTACAGGTGATGATTTAGCTTTCCAAAGAGTAATTAATCAACCAAAAAGAGGTATTGGCCCCAAGGCTGTAGATACTATTTTTGAAATCGCTAAAAAAGAAAAAATAACGATGTATGAAGTTATTAAACAAGGACTTTATGGCAAGAGCCAAAATACCTTGGATAAGTTTGTGCAAATGGTTGAGAAATGGCGTGAGAATCTAGATAAGTTGTCTTTAGAAGAAACCTTAAATGCGGTACTTGATGATTCAGGTTATCGCTCAATGCTTGAAAAAGAAAATGAGACTGAAAGACTAGAAAATGTTAAGTCTTTGATTGATGATATTGAGGATTATCAAGAAAATTATCCAGGTAGTACTTTAGCTGATTATTTATCAATGATTTCTTTATATACTGACAAGGCTACAAGTGATGGTGGGGAATCAGTTAATTTGATGACTATCCATGCGGCCAAGGGTCTAGAGTTTAAGGTGGTATTTGTCATTGGCTTATCAGAAGGAATATTCCCAAGTGAGCGTAGTAAACTTGAACAAAAGGGTGTTGAAGAAGAAAGAAGACTAGCTTATGTTGCCTATACTAGAGCTAAAGAAAAGCTAACTTTAACTGAGACTTCTTCTTTCTCCTATGTACTTGGAAGGGCTAAGAGTCCAAGTAGATTTATTAATGAGATAGATCCTGAGTTTATTGAACACTTAGATAAACCTGTTTCTAAGGTCTTTGATGTTCCTTTTAATGAGAATAGTTTTTCAAGTTTTGAGCCAAAGAAAGAGGCACCTAAACCTAGTACTAGATATAAGAAGGGTGATGTTGTCATTCATAAGATATTTGGTGAGGGTGTTATCACTAAATGTGATGGTCCTTTTATTACCGTAGCTTTTTGTTACCCTCATGGTGTTAAGACTATAAAGGGTGATCATCCTTCAATCAGAAAGAAAACTGCCAATGATTATAACTAAGGCTTGTCTAAATGATATAGATGATATTTTAAAGATAGCTAATCAAGCGATAGCTTATTTTAAGAGTCGCAATATAAATCAATGGCAAGATGGCTATCCCAATAAAGAAGTCTTTTTAAATGATATAAACAACAATAGTCTTTATGTGGTAAAGGAAACTGAAAGGGTAGTTGCGATCTTTGCCTTATATGGCCACGAAGATAGCTACAATACTATCTATGATGGCAAGTGGCATAGTGACAATAATTATGCGGTAATACATAGAATTGCGCTTGCTGATGAATATAAGGGCAAAGGTGTAGCTAAGCTAATTATTGATTTTGTGAAGGAAAAATGTTCTTATATTAGAATTGATACTCATAAAGATAACATTAATATGCAAAGGTGTTTGTATAAAAATGGCTTTAAGTATTGTGGCATAATTCATCTTTCTAGAGATGGCGAAGAAAGACTTGCGTTTGATTATATAGATGATAAAAAATAAGACTATCACAATTTTATTAACTATCATAAACATTATTTATATGCTTGTTTTGACTTGTTTAAAAGATCCTTTCATCTATAACTTTTCAATGTATACAAGTACTTTAAAGGGTTACTTAATTGTCTTTGTATTGTGTATTTTACTTGGCATCAACTTCGCTAATACAACATATAAATTAAATAGAAAGTATCTTTTAATAGCTTTATTAGGCCCAATTGTCGGTTGTGTATTTCCTTTTGATTCTTTAAATAGAAATCTAATATCTAATTTACATGAACTATGTGCCTATATCTCTTTCTTTTCGCTTATGTTTATTAGCTATGCCAATATCAATAAGTTTAAACTATATGCTTATAAAAAGGCCAAGATATTAGAAAGAATATTTATTGTCGTATTTATAGCGGATGGACTTATCTATCTAAAACTATTTGGGGTAACTAGTATTCAAGAATTTATTTTGTTGAGTGCTAGTTTACTTATACATTTGTATATGTTCAACTTTTAATTCCATCAGAATAATTTCATGTTATAATCATTAGGCATCCCCGAATGGCGGAATGGCAGACGCGCACGACTCAAAATCGTGTTGGAAACAGTGTGGGTTCAAGTCCCACTTTGGGGACCATTTTTTATTCTTAAAGTCCATAAAATTGGGCTTTTTTTAATTTTGGGAACACTTTTGGGAACAATGAAGTTTAATTGTTTATAATTAGTTTATGGATCTTGATGAATTAAAATTAACTGATAAAAGAAAAATAATCTGTCAAAGATTAGATTTAAATAATAGCGATGATATCTTGCGTTATTATCCTTTTAAGTATGAACAATATGTTTATACACATTTTAGTGATTTTAAAATAGGTGAAAAAGTAGTTTTTGATGGTGAACTAATTAGTTATCCTAGTACTTTTAGATTTAGAGGTAATTTATCTAAGACAACTTTTAAGGTTTTATTTGAAGAAGAGGTTTTAAATATAACTATTTTTAATAGGCCTTGGGTTAAAACCAACAATAATAAAATTGTTATTGTAGGTAAATATGAGGGAAATAATAAGGTTACCGCAACTAATTTCTATACCAAGGATATTAAGGAGATACTTGGTATTATGCCTATTTATTCTTTAAAGGAAGGCATTAAACAAAGTGAGATTAAAAATCTGATTGATTATACTTTTAAGAAATGTGAAATAAATGATATTATTCCTGCTTCTTTACTTAAGAAACATGGCTTAATTGATTTAAATACGGCCTTAAATAATATTCATCATCCTTTAAATGCCAATGATTTAAAGTCGGCTTTGGCAAGGCTTAAATATGATGAATTCTTACGTTTTTATTTATCTTTGGCTATTTTAAATGATGAAGATAAAATTGAGGTAAAAAACGCAAAGAAAATAGATCTAAATAAGATTAATAAATTTATAGAGTCTTTACCTTACCCACTTACCGTTGATCAAAATAAGGCAATTGATGACATCTTAAAAGATATGAGCAGTAATAAGCCCATGTATAGATTACTTCAAGGTGAGGTTGGATCTGGTAAAACAATTGTTGCGCTAATTTCCTTATATGCAAATTATTTGGCAGGTTATCAAGGAACACTTATGGCACCAACGGAAATATTGGCTAAACAACATTTATTGTCTTTTAAAGAGATGTTACCAAATTTAAATGTTGAATTACTTATTTCTGGCAATAAAAATAATAGAGAAACAAAGGAAAGACTTAAAAATGGTGAAATTGATATTTTAATTGGAACCCATGCCTTATTTCAAGAAGATGTTACTTTTAATAAGCTTGGACTTGTTATCACTGATGAGCAACATCGTTTTGGGGTTAAACAAAGAAAGGCTTTAAAAGAAAAGGGTGACAATGTTGATTTTATGCTGATGTCAGCTACACCAATCCCTAGAACCTTGGCTAATTCAATTTATGGAAGTATGGCTATTTCAACTATTGCCTCTTTACCTTCAGGTAGAAAGGGTTGTGATACTTATCTTATTAAAAAGAATAGTATTGTTGATATACTCCCTGATATAAAGAAACAATTAAATGATGGTAAACAAGTCTATATTGTGGCCAGTGCCATAGAGGCATCTGATAGTTTTAATGGCAAGGATGTAACTCATCTTTATAATAGCTTGTTAGAGGTATTTAAGCCTTTCAAGATAGCGCTTATGCATTCTAAGATTGAAAGCGAAGAAAAAGATAAGATTATGGATGATTTTAGAGAAAACAAGTATCAAATACTTGTATCTACTACCGTAATAGAAGTGGGTGTTAATGTGCCTAATGCGACTTGTATGGTTATATATGATGCGGATAGATTTGGGCTTAGTCAAATTCATCAATTAAGGGGTAGAATCCAAAGAGGTAATGATAAAGGCGCTTGTTTTCTATTAACTGATAGTAAAGAGGAAAATACGCTTAAAAGACTAGAGGTATTAGTTAATACAAATGATGGCTTTAAGATTAGTGAAGAAGACTTAAGGCTTAGGGGTCCTGGTGATATCTTGGGGACTAGACAATCAGGTTTACCTGCCTTTGTCTTGGGCGATATTTTTTCTGATAATGCCATTATTAATGGGGCTAAAGATGATGTTTCTTATGTTTTAAATAATTTGGATAAGAAAGAATATAAGATATTTTATGATGATGTCTATAAGTTAATGACTTCAAGGTTTATAGATTAAGGTATAATATTTTCATGACGATTTTTGATTTTTTGGATAGAAATGGTATAGTGCACAATGATTCAAAATTAATTGAACAAGCTTTTATTCATTCTTCTTATGTAAATGAACATAAGGGTGATTTTCATGATAATGAAAGACTTGAATTTATGGGCGATGCGGTTTTACAAATTTATTCAGCCGAAAAGCTTTATTCAATTAATCCACCTTTAAAAGAAGGCATCATGTCTACAAGACGTGCTAATCTAGTTTGTGAAAAAGGTTTAGCCATGATTGTTAGGGAATTTGAATTAAACAAATATCTAAAGCTTGGCCAAGGGGAAGAAAAAACGGGTGGTAGAAATAGAGATTCAGTTATATCTGATATGTTTGAAGCCTTCATTGGCGCTGTTTATTTAGATACTGATATCAAGAATACTTATAAGCTTCTTGATTTATTGATGCTTAAGCATGTAAAAGAGATGGATGAGTCTACTTTTGACTATAAGACTAAGCTTCAAGAATATGTACAAGCTGATTCTAGAAAATCAATTAATTATGAACTTGTATATGCCAAGGGTCCAAGTAATAATCCAGAATTTAAGATTGCGGTTAAGATTGGCGATTTAATATATGGTTATGGTATAGGCAAGAGTAAAAAGGAAGCTCAAAAGAATGCGGCTAAAGACGCATTGGAAAAATTAGCGGGTAATGAATAAATTTGATTTAGATACAATATTTACTTTAAATAATTATGACGATGATAAGAAGTCTTTATTTAATTCTTTTAATATTGTTGATGTTTTATATAAAAAAAATAGTGACTTTTTAATTATCAAAATTGAAAATGAAAAGATTTTGCCAATGGACATCATAAATGATTTGAAGAATTATTTTAGTTCTATTGGTTTTAATAATACTAGACTTTATTTTAAGGTTAATGATGATGAATTAAGTATAAAAGAAATCAATACTTACATGTCTTATTTTAAGGATAATTTTAATTCTTTTAGGGATGCGGTTGTTTTGAAAAATGACAATGGTTTTACTTTGTCTTATTTAGATGAGAATTCCTATGAAAAAGATAATGAAGCTATTGATGATTTAAAGTTGTTTTTTTATGACTTAGGTTATCACAAAGATATCAATGTAGAACTTAAGGAACTTAAGGAAGATGTTATTGAAGTAAGAAAGCCCTTAGAAGTAAAAGAAAGTGCTCCAGTTATTAATCCTAAAAGTAATAATAATATGCCAAAGTTTAATAACTATAAAAGAAAGAGTGTTGAATATAAAGAAGTCGTTATCGATGATTTAGAAGATGTTGCCTACAATATTAAGCTAAGGGCTCAAATCTTTAAGGTTGATGAGCGTAAGACTAAGACAGGCTTGCTTAAACAAACTATTTATCTAAAGGATACAAATAATGCCTGTGTTGCCATCATGATGGAGGGCAAGCGTTTTAATTTGCAAGACTTAGGTAAAAATAAGCCAGGTGCTTGGGTTATTGCCTATGGCAATTACTTGTTTAATACTTTTTCTAATGATTATGAATTATCTATCGAAGCTATTGAATATATTGATGATCCTTTTCCTATGATTGATGATGAGCAAGAAAAAAGAGTTGAGCTTCATGCACATACTAAATTAAGTGAAATGGATGGTGTATCTTCGCCTACTGACTTAGTTAATGCGGCTTATAAATATGGCCATCGTGCTGTTGCGATTACTGATCACTTAGATTTACAGGGGTATCATGAAGCTTTTGAAACTTATAATGGCCTTAAAAAGGGTGCTGATAAGGATAAATTCGATTTTAAACTATTATATGGTTGTGAGATGAATATGGTTTATCCTAACCTTAATATTGTTTATAACAGTAATGATGATATTTTAGCTGAACAAGAATATGTAGTATTTGACCTTGAAACAACTGGTCTATGTAACAGGTATGATAGAGTAATTGAATTTGGTGCTGTTTTAATGTATAAGGGCCAAGTCAAAGAATATAAAGATTTCTTTGTGAAAGTTCCTTTTAAATTAAGTGAGTTTACTAAGAACTTAACCAATATTAGTGATAGCGATATTGAATCAGGTAGACCCTTTGAAGAGTGTAAGGATGAAATATTAGACTTTATAAAGGGTAGAGTGCTGGTAGCTCATAATGCTTCATTTGACTATAACTTTTTAAATGCCGAACTTGATAGATTAGGCTTAGAAAAGCTAACAAATCCAGTTATTGATACTTTGGATTTATCAAGGTCTTTATTTAAGACAAGACGTGCCTATCGATTAGGTAATATGGCTAGACAATATGGTGTTGAATATAATGAAGAAGTAGCTCATAGAGCTAATTATGATGCCGAAGTCTTAGCCCAAATATTTAATTTGATGTTGAAAGATTTATCAAAACATGGCGTTGTTACTTTAAATGATTTAAAGAATTATCAAGGTGAGGATGCCTTTGTTAAGACACGTGCTTATCATACAACTGTCTTATGTAAGAATAAGGCTGGTCTTAAGTCTTTGTTTAAATTGGTTTCTATTTCTAATACTGATCAATTAGCGGTTTTTGGCAAGGCTAATAGTAAGGATAGCAGTTCCGAGTTTATTGCCGAGCCTCGTATCTTTAAAAATACATTAGAAGAGTATCGTGAGAATTTACTAATTGGTACTGCTTGTTTTAATGGTGAAGTCTTTGAAATAGCCCAAACTAAGTCTTATGAGGATTTGGCTAAGGCAATATCTTTCTATGATTATATAGAGATTCAACCTCTTGAGAATTATCGTCCACTATATGAAGATAGGGGTTCTTTTACAATTGATAGATTAAAGGATTATCTAAAAGATATTATTGCGGAAGCTAAAAGACAAAATAAGATAATTGTGGCAACAGGCGATGTACATTATGTTAAGCCTGAGGAAAAGATTCTAAGAGATGTTTATATTAGTGCCCAAGCTATTGGTGGTGCTCATCATCCTTTATATATATTTGATAAGGAAAAACGTGCTAAGCAAGTTACACCTAATCAACATTTTAGAAATACAAGGGAAATGCTTGATTGTTTTAAATGGTTGGATGATGAAAAGCTAATTCATGAGTTAGTAATCGATAATCCTAATAAGATTGCGGATATGTGTGAAGATATCACACCTTTCTCAAGTGAACTTAAGCCACCACGTGTTTTAGATGCGATTAAAAAGGCTAAAGAGTGTCGTATATTTGAGGAACCATTTTTAGACAGCGACGAAGTAATTAATGCCGATGATTATTTAAGAAGACTTGTTTATTATGAACAAGAACGTTTATATGGTAAGGATTGCGACCAATTCATAAAAGATAGAGTTGATAGAGAACTAAATGCCATTATTGGTAATGGTTATGGTGTTATTTATTATACTTGTCACTTAATGGTTAAGCGTTCAAATAATGATGGCTATATTGTAGGATCTAGAGGTTCGGTTGGTTCATCTTTAGTTGCGACATTAAGTGGTATTACTGAGGTTAATCCATTACCTCCTCATTATGTATGTCCTAAGTGTCATCATTTTGAGTGGATAAATGATAAAACAAGTGGTTTTGATGCGCCTGATAAGATGTGTCCTGAGTGTGGTGAAATAATGAAGGGCAATGGTCAAAATATTCCATTTGAAACTTTCATGGGTTTTAATGGCGATAAGGTTCCTGATATTGACTTAAATTTCTCTGGTGATTATCAACCAAAGGCCCACTTGTTTACCCGTGAGATCTTTGGAAAAGACAATGTCTTTAGAGCTGGTACTATTTCAACAGTTGCCGATAAGACAGCTTATGGTTATGTGACAGGGTATTGCGAAGAAAAGGGTATTACTAATATGTCACGTGCTCAAAAAGATAGGTTGGCAACAGGTTGTACAGGTGTTAAGCGTACTACTGGTCAACATGCTGGTGGTATTGTTGTTTTACCAGATACAATGGAAATAGAAGATGTAACACCAATTCAATTTCCAGCTAATGATAAGGATGCACCATGGCATTCAACACATTTTGAATATCATGATTATTCAGATAATATTTTAAAGTTTGATATCTTAGGACATGTAGATCCTACGGTTATGAGGCTTTATGAAAATATATCAGGTATCGATGTAAAAACAATTCCAATGAATGATGAAAAGGTATTGTCTTTATTTTCTTCTTCTAAGGCTCTTAATATTATTAATCCTAATTATCATGAAGAAACTGGTGCCTGTGGTTTGCCAGAATTTGGTACTTTAAATACTCGTAATACCATTGAGGAAACTCGTCCTAAGGTATTCTCAGATTTGGTACAAATTTCTGGTCTTTCTCATGGTACCGATGTATGGAGTGGTAATGCTCAAGAATTAATTAAACAAGGTATACCACTATCAGAGGTTATAGGATGTAGAGATGATATCATGGTTTACTTACAAGGCAAGGGACTAGATCCTGCTGAATCTTTTACGATTATGGAAAGAGTAAGAAAGGGAGCTGTTGCCAAGGGTAAATGTAAAGAGTGGGAAGACTTTAAGAAGGATATGTTAGAACATAATGTTCCAGCTTGGTATATTGGCTCATGTGAAAAGATTCAATATATGTTCCCTAAGGCCCATGCGGTGGCTTATTGTATTATGGCGGTAAGAGTTGCTTGGTTTAAGGTTTATCATCCTGAGTATTATTATGTAGCTTATTTCACACTTAGATGTGATGCTTATGAGCTAGAAACAATGCTTAAGGATGCTGATAGTATCTATGCCAGAATGAAGGAAATTCAGGCTAAGATGAATTCTAGGGATAATCCTGCTACTAAAAAGGAAAGAGATATTTTCAATACTATTGAAGTATGTTATGAAATGGTTTCTAGGGGTTATAAGATGACAAATATTGATTTATATAAATCTTACGCTACTGAGTTTAGAGTTAATCCTGATAATGACCATGAAATAATTCCACCATTTACGGTTATTGATGGTCTAGGTGGTAACGTTGCGGAAAGCGTTGTAGAAGCAAGAGAAAAGGGTGCTTTCTTATCTAAAGAAGACTTAAGTGATAGAACACAACTTTCTAATACTTTAATTAAAAAGCTAAGTGATTTGCATGTCTTAGATGAACTAGATGATACAAATCAAGTTTCCTTATTCTAATCTATAGTATAAAACCCTAACTAATAATTAGGGTTTTATTTTGGTTTGTTGATTATGAAAGCGTATACATGTTTGTTTATTTTCTTTTATAATTTAGATAGGAGAAAATTAAATGAAAAATAAATATGTAAAACAAGCATACAAACAAGTATGTAAGAATGCTAGTGGTGAAACTCAATTTCTAAATGCGGTAAAGGAAGTTTTTGAAAGCTTAGAGCCTTTTTATGACGTCCATCCTGAGCTTGAATCTAAGAAGTATTTAGAAAGAATTGCTGAACCTGATAGAGTTATTGAGTTTAAGGTTGAGTGGCTTGATGATAATGGCAATATGCAAGTAAATAGAGGCTATCGTGTTCAAAACAATAATGCGATTGGTCCTTATAAGGGTGGTTTACGTTTTAATGAAAATGTTAATTTATCAATTTTAAAGTCTTTGGCATTTGAACAAACATTTAAAAATGCCATTACTGGTTGTGCGATTGGCGGCGGTAAGGGTGGCGGTAACTTTGATCCCCACGACAGGTCAGATGCAGAAATAAAGAGATTTTGTAGCGCCTTTATGAAAAAGCTTTATCCTTATATTGGTTCTAAAAGCGATGTTCCAGCTGGTGATTTAGGCGTTGGTGGTAAAGAAATTGAATATATGTTAGATGAATATCTAAAGCATAAGAAAGATATTGGCGCTTTAACTGGTAAACCACTTAATAAGGGCGGCTTGAAAGGTAGAAGTGAGGCAACAGGATATGGTCTTTGTTACTTCACACAAGAGATGTTAAATGATCATAATAGTTCTTTTAAAAACAAGAAGGTAATAATATCAGGTTCTGGTAATGTATCCACTTATGCTTGTGCTAAGGCTTCAGAATTAGGTGCTAAAGTAATTGGTATGTCTGATAGAAATGGCTATATCATTGATAAAAATGGTATTGATTATAAAAAATTAATCAAGGCAAAGGAAAATAGAGCTTCTATTGAAAACTATTTGAAGTATTCTAATAGCGCTAAATATTACAAGAATCCAAGCGATTTATTTAAGATTAAGTGTGATATATGTTTACCTTGTGCTTGTCAAAATGAAATTGATTTAGAAAGTGCTAAGATACTTGTTGAAAATGGTTGTAAATGTGTGGCAGAGGGAGCTAATCTTCCTACTAGCTTAGAGGCAATTAAATATCTACAAGAAAATAATGTCTTATTTGGGCCAGCTAAGGCCGCTAATGCGGGTGGTGTTGGTTGTAGCTTTTTTGAGATGACACAAAACAAAGAAGGTAGTACTTGGACATTTAATAAAACAGATAAGAAGTTAAAAGAGATGATGGTTAATATCTATCATAATATCGCTGATACTGCTAAGGAATATGGTAAGCAAGATGATTTAGTAATAGGTGCAAATATCTTTGGCTTTATTACCGTAATCAATAAAATGAAATAAAAAAAGTTCTCATATGAGAACTTTTATAAACAATAAATGGCAGGGGTGGAGAGGATCGAACTCCCATCAACGGTTTTGGAGACCGGTATACTACCATTGTACCACACCCCTAAGCGCTTAATTATTCTAGCACTTTGGGCTTTAAAATGTAAAGCCTTAAAGGTAAAATAAATGTATCGAGGAGATTATTTAATATGATTGATTATACAGAAGGTTCTGGAAAACAATATCACATTGGCGTAGGTCCTGAAGATATTGGTAAGTATGTTATTTTGCCTGGTGATCCTAAGCGTTGTCCTAAGATTGCTGCTTATTTGGATAATGCGGTAAAGGTTGCGGATTGTAGAGAATTTGTTACTTATACTGGTTATTTAAATGGTGAAAAAGTATCAGTTACTTCAACAGGTGTTGGTGGTGCTAGTGCTTCGATTGCGATGGAAGAATTGATTAAATGTGGTGCCCATACTTTTATTAGAGTTGGCACATGTGGAGGCATTGAACTTGACGTAAAAGGGGGAGATGTCGTTATCGCAACAGGCGCAATTAGAATGGAGGGCACTTCTAAGGAATATGCACCTATTGAATTTCCAGCGGTTGCCAACCATGAAATAGTAAATGCTTTAGTTAAGTCGTGTGAAGAACTAGGCTATGAAAATCATGTTGGTGTAGTTCAGTGTAAGGATGCTTTCTATGGCCAACATGAGCCAGAGAAGATGCCTGTTGGTTATGAATTAATCAATAAGTGGAATGCTTGGAAAATGATGCATACTTTAGCTAGTGAAATGGAATCAGCTGCTTTATTTATTTGTGCGCAAGCAAGAAATGTAAGATGTGGTTCTTGTTTTATGACAGTTGCTAATCAAGAAAGAGCACTGGCAGGCTTGGATAACTCACAAGAGCATGATACAGGTAGAGCTGTTGAATGCGCTATTGGGGCAATAAAAATCTTAATGGAGAAGGATAAAAGAGACTAGTTCTCTTTTATTTTTGGCAGTTTTTAAGCAAGATAATTGAATAATTTTTGTTATAATACTCACAAAGGTGATGAAATGAATATTAAAAGACAATTTGCTAGACAAAAAGACATTTTATTAAGCAAGGTTCATGAAAAAAACAAAGAGTCTTTAAGTGCTGTTTTGCCAATAGTTTTATTGGTGCTTTTTTTAGGCTTTACAATTATCCCTATTCCTTCTGGTATTTTACTAGAATTTGTAGTTGGATCTATTTTTGTAATCCTAGGCATGAATTTGTTTAATATTGGTGCTGAGATGTCAATGTCCAAAATGGGCGAAAAGATAGGTGCTGGACTTGTTAAGACAAGAAAAATGCCTTTGATTATTATTTGTGGTTTTATACTTGGACTTATTGTCACAATATCAGAACCAGACTTACAAGTACTTGCTAGCCAAGTATCTTCTATTCCTAGTATGGTATTGATTATTACAGTAGGTGTAGGTGTAGGACTATTTCTTGTTATTGCTCTACTTAGAATAATGTTTGGTTGGCCACTTAGAACCTTACTTATAATTTTCTATGGATTATTATTTTTAGTTGCTTTCTTTGTGCCTAATGATTTTATTGGTGTAGCCTTTGACTCAGGTGGAGTTACAACTGGTCCAATGACGGTTCCATTTATTATGGCGCTAGGTGTAGGTATTTCATCTATTAGAAATGACGCCAATGCGGATGATGATAGTTTTGGTTTAATTGCCTTATGTTCAATTGGTCCAATTCTTGCGGTATTAATTCTTGGTTTAATCTTTAATACTAATAGTACGGTTGAGGTAGCACTAGATAGTGATGTTACAAATTCAGTTGAATTAAGCAGATTGTTCTTGCATTCACTTCCTGAATATATCAAGGATATGGCCATATCTTTGCTTCCAATTCTTTTATTCTTTGAGGTATGTCAATGGATTTTCTTAAAGATACAAAAAGAATCACATATTAAGATTGCTATTGGTTTACTATATACCTATATCGGTTTAGTTGTTTTTATGACAGGTGCTAATGTTGGTTTTATTAGGACTGGTAATTATATTGGTAATGCTTTGGCTAGTTTAAAACATAATGAAATTATTATTGTCATCGGTGCTTTCTTAGGTTATATGATTGTTAGAGCTGAGCCTGCTGTATATGTTTTGATGAAACAGGTCGAATCTATCACTAATGGTAAGATTACAGGTAATGCGATGCTTACAAGCTTATCATTTGGTGTTGCAGCTTCTATTGGTATTGCGATGTGTAGAATCTTGTATGATATTCCTATTTTCTATATCTTGATTCCAGGTTATTTAATCGCAATTGTCTTAAGTTTCTTTGTGCCAAATATTTTCACTGGTATTGCCTTTGACTCAGGTGGTGTTGCCTCAGGTCCTATGACAGCTACATTCTTGCTTCCTTTAGCACAAGGAGCTTGTATCGCTCTTGGTAAGAGCGCATCAGAGGGCTTTGGTGTGGTAGCGCTAGTTGCGATGACACCACTTATTGCGATTCAAATATTAGGTGTAATGTATCAAATCAAGCTTAATAAGGAAGAAAGTGCTACTGTATCTGAGACAATTCTTGAAATGTTTGCGGATTATGGTGATAACGATATTATCGAATTATAAGGAGTTCTATGGAAACATATTTATTATTTACAATTTGTAGTCGAAAAAAATTAAAGATGTTCTTAGACTTTTATAAGGAACATGGTCTAGTTACCGGTACTATCAATTATGGTAGGGGCACTGCTGCTTATGATGTGCTTGATTATCTAGGCTTAGAAGATGATGAAAAAACTATGCATTGCACAGTTGTTAGTGAGCCTACATGGAAAAAAATAAAAAAGGGATTAGAAAAAGAATTATATATTGATAATCCAGGAACGGGTATTTGTTACTTAGTTCCACTAAATAGTGTTGGTGGTAAAAAGGTGCTTAGCTTTTTATTAAATGGGCAAGAGTATACAAAGGAAAAGGAAAAAACTATGAGAGAAAGTAAACATGAATTAATTGTTACTATAGCTAATTATGGTTTCAATAATGAGATTATCGCTGCTGCTAAAAAGGCTGGAGCAAGAGGCGGCACGGTATTACATGGTAAGGGAATGGGTAATAAAGAAGCTCAACAATTCATGGGGCTCTCTTTAGTTTCTGAAAAAGAAATTATTTTGATTGTTTGTAACGCAAAAGAAAAAAATGACATTATGTCTTCAATCATGTCTACAAGATCTGAAGCTGGAATCATTTGTTTCTCATTGCCGGTTGATGATGTAGCTGGATTTAAATTACATGAAGTAGAATGAGTAGTTCACTAAAGTATTTTATTTCCGTTTTTCTATATGGAACCCTCGGGTTCTTTTTAGCTTTTATAGATGTAAATAGCGAATTTGTTGTCTTTTGTAGGGGAACACTTGGTTGTTTATTTATATTATTCTTATTAGCTATTAAGAAAGAAAAATTAGATATAGAGGCTATCAAGAAAAACTTTAAGTATCTTGTGATATGTGGTATTTCCCTTGGTTTAAATGAGATATTTTTATTTATTGGCTATAAGTATGCTGTATCACTTGCTTCACTTGGTAACTATACTGCTCCCATTACGATAATTATTATTTCCGCTATTTTATATAAGGATAAATTATCTTTAAAACAAATATTATGTATTATCGCTTCTTTTATCGGAATTATCTTTTTAACCGGCGTCTTTAGTAATAATAATAGTGATATAAGAGGGCTTATATTTGGACTTTGTGGTTCAATTGGTTTTGTAACATTGGTCTTTATGAATAAAAAGCTAAAAGATATAGGACCCTATGATAAGACAATAGTACAGTTGTTGTTTTCATCGCTTACTACATTACCTTTAATTTTTATTAATAAGAGCTATTTAATTTCTTATGATATTAAAACAATTTCTATTTTATTGATGCTAGGAATTATCCATACTGGCTTTGCCTATTGTTTATATTTTGATTCAATTAATACGCTAACACCTATCAAAATCGCCATTATAGGCTATGTTGAGCCAGTTATGTCGGTATTAATAGGTGCCTTACTTCTTAATGAGTCTATGGATATCTATAAAATAATTGGGGCGATTTTAATACTTGGATCAGCAATCATCTCTGAACTATTCAACGCAAAATCATAAAAATTGCAGAATGTCTTCCATTCTGTTTTTTTTATAGTACAATTAGTACAGATAAGACAGAATTAAGGAGGATGTTTTATGAAAAAAATATTTACTATTATTGGTGCATTAGTTGCCTTTAGTGCCTTATTTGCGCTTACTAATAAGCATGGAAAAAAGAAAGGTAAAAAATAAAAATGTCTGAAAAGGATTTTTTAAGTCAATTTTCTTCTGATGGCAAAAAACCAGATAGTTTTAAAGAAGAAGAAAGAATTAAAGTAGATAAACCCAAAAAACAAGTAAATCCTAAAGTTTTAATTATTGTAGGAGTTTCTGTTGTTGTACTTGGTGTTTTATCTTACTTTTTATTCTTTGCGCCTAAGATTGAGATGCCAAACTTTGTTGGCCAAACAAAAAGTGATGTTGCTTCTTGGGTGAAACAACAAGGAATCACAACTAGTGGTATTGTCTTTAAGGAAGAATATAACTTCGATAATGCTGAAGATGTAATTCTTACACAAAGTATTGATGCTGGTAAGAAGGTAAAAAGTGATGTAAAAATTACTTTCACAATTTCTTTAGGTGCTGATCCTGATGAAAAGATTTCGGTACCAGATATAAAGACAATGTCTAAGTCAGAAATAGAATCTTGGATTTCAACAAACAAATTAACAAAGACTAAGATTACTACTACCTATAACGAATCAGTAGAAAAAGATGCAGTTATTAATTATGAAATTAAAGGCGTCGATGAAGCTGATTTTACAAGATCTAGCACAATGAATATTACTATTTCTAAAGGTCCTCAACCTGCAGGTACCGTAACTGTTTCTGATTTTAAGGGTAAGACTTATTCAGAAGTAGAATCTTGGGCAAAGACTAATAAGGTAACTTTAGAAAAAATTGAGGCCTATTCAGAAACTGTTGAATCTGGTAATGTAATATCTCAATCAGTATCAGCTAATTCAACTATGAATACTACTGATACTTTAACTATTACTGTTTCAAAGGGCAAGGGTGTTAAGGTTCCTGATTTTAATACTATGAGTAAATCAGAAATAGAATCTTGGGCTAGCAAAAACGGTATTAGCGGAATTACTGTTAATGAAAAATATTCTAGCAGTGACAAACATGTCCTTTCATCAAGTGTAAGCAAAGGAAGTATGGTGTCTTCTTCCGATACTATCGAAGTTGTATTAAACAAGGGTAAGTACTTCTATTGGGATGATGAAAATGATGGTATTGGTGATAGTATTGTTGGTGCATATTTAAATAAACTTGAAGATTGGTGTAATGCGAAACGAGAAAAGGGTATTGATGCCTTTGTGGGTAACTGGTCTGAATCAAGTGAAGTTTATTCTAATACATATAAAAAAGGACAAATTGTATCTGTGGAAATTTCTTCATATTCAACAGCCGAAAAGTTTGAATTATCAGATCGTTTACCTTTAGATGTCAGATTCTCAGTAGTTATTTCAAAGGGTAGATATTATAAATTAAGTGAGAAGTTTAAAGCTAATGGTACAGATACTGAAAAGGCTACCGTAAATGACATTATGCGTTACTTATCTGATAATGGTATAACATATACACTTGCCGATAATATCGGATCTAATGATTATGGTTGCCAAGCTAGAATTGTTGGTTTAAGTGCTGACAAAGATGATGTGTATGATGATTGTCAATATGTTATTGAAAAGGCAGAAGGAAGTGGTTGGTATCTAGTTTCTAGCCCAACAACAACCGAAACGCCTAGTGAATAATTAATAAAAAAGGAGAGAAAATGAATTTCTTTAATAGAGCGATTAAAAATGTTACAAGAAGA
>CAVGFC010000033.1:0-4932 GCA_963628775.1 Acutalibacteraceae bacterium | reverse complement strand
TCTTCTTTGATTAAGTTAAGAATATAACCGTTTTTGCTTGGCACGCTTTCAAGCTGTTTAAGCACTTCAATATTATCTTTTCTAATTCTTATAGTTAGATTCTTATAGTTGTTTTTGTCATACTTGTTTTTTGCCTTGATTTGTGCTTGTGTCAATTTCTTTTTATTCATCTTTCTTAGTTGATTAATTGGTGATAAAATTTAAGTAAGGTAAGGCTTTATCGCCTTAACTTACTATTTGAAACATTTGTTTCTTTCTTTGCTTCTTCTAATATTCTTGCAAGTATTTGCTTGTAAGAATATTGATTGCTTATGATTTCTTCAAGAAGCTCGGTATAAGAAACTAGTGTTTCTTTTTTGTTATCATCTTTCATCTTTTACCTCCTATGATTTAAATATATACCGAATGCGGTATATTGTCTAGAACTTTTTTAAATTTTTTTTAATCAATCAAAATAAATATAGATATACATATATAGATACATTAATTAATACTAACTAATTAATATCAATCAATTAAATATTAGTAGTTAGTTAGTAGTTAGTATCAGGCACTAGCTGAATAAATATATAAATATATTAGATGTATGGTAGATAGCTACCACCTTTTTTTTATTTTTGACCCCCCATCAAATTAAAGGGTACTTGAAATTTTTAGCTCTAGAACGGGGCGCTTACTGCATTAGCAAGTTCTAAAAGAGTTCGCGCGTGTACACGTGTGCGTATATATAACACAAATAACACGTATATTACCAAATTGTTACTATAAATAACATTTTTAATAAAATTGTTATTTTGACAGAAAAAACAGTGTTATAAGGTAATTATTTGGGTAATTGTGTCATGGAAAACTTCTTTGGCAAGTTAAAGAATGAAATGTTCTATGGACATGAATATGAATTTAATACTATTGAAGAACTTAAACAAACAATAGACGAATATATCTATTATTACAATAACGAAAGAATACAAACTAAATTAAAAGGCTTAACCCCTTGCCAAGCAAGATCAAGCCTTACAATTAGCGCTATAATAAAGTGTTCAAATAATTGGGTTCACTTCATTTAGGGCTTAATTTATTAGTGGTGCCGACAATAGGACTTGAACCTACGACCTACGCGTTACGAGTGCGTTGCTCTACCAACTAAGCTATGTCGGCATTAGGACTTATGTCCTATTTCTTAGTAAGCTTATATGCCTTTAACATCATATCATAAAGCTTTTTTATTGGCGCATTAATAGTATATTCAAATTGACCAATAAGCTCTACTACCTCACCACCATATTGTTTCTTATAAGTATATAAACCATATGACTTAGACTTTGTATCAAAATCGCCAGTGATGCCATAGAAGTTATAGTAGCTATAACCTTCTTTTTTACATAACTTAATAAGTTCAGCCACAATTATATTTGAAGTATTGAAATGTTGAAGATATTCTTCATCATTACCTGCAAGTAACATAATAGCTTCCTTGCCATATGTTAATAAACATACAACAGATAATGGAACGATTTTTTTGCCTTTTTCTTTTTCTAAAATAGCTAATTGTTCAAGAATCTTTTTATTAGAATTAATAGTTACATTTTCTTCTTTGATTCTACCTGCATTAGATTCAGGATGAGCCATTAATTTATCTATTCTAGCCTCAATTTTTTCTATTTCTTTATTGGCATTTTCTCTACACTTATCAATGTCTATTTCAGCTACCATGTATCTTAATATTCCATCTTTATTTAAAGCTGAATACATTTGTTTATAGTAGCCTAAGGGCCTATCTATAAAGCCTTTTCTAATAGAGGTTTTATTCATTAGGTCTTTAAATACTTCTATTTCATCTTCTTTTAGCTCTCTTACATTTATGCCAAAGAAATCTTTTTTATTAGCTCTTCTTTTAGCTTCTTTTTTAAATCCATTTATTATTTCATCAATTGACTTATCTTTGATATTTAATCTAAATAAGAAACGTGGTTGTAAGTTTTCATAATATAGATTAAAACCAGTATGTTTATAACCAATTTCTATTAAATTATTTACGACACTCGTATTGTCAAAACTATCTTCGATGATATTTCCATCAATGTCTCTTTGATTCAATAAAACATAAGGATCAATTATTAGCTCAAATATGTTCTTTTTCTTTAAAAAAGGAATCAATTCTTTATTAAATTCTTCTAATAATTCTTTATTTGTATAGTCTATTAAGTAGCCTCTAGGACTATAGGCCATATAGCTATTTAATAAGGGCATTTTCTTTAATAGAATTAGGGCACAAGCTTTATCATCATATTTAATAAATAATGGTTTCCAAGCAGTATAAGCCTTTAAATCAGCCCAATTACTTGTTTGATAAAAAGTAACATTATCAAATGTTTTACTTAGCTTATTAAATTCTTCTTTTTTAATTTCTTGAATCATTATTTAATACCTTTAAGAGACTTTTTATATAGTGTTCTTCTTCTAACTTTAAGTAAAGAAGAAATAATTTTGTTGGCAAATGGTCTAACCACAAAGTCAAATTCGCCAACAAATTCGTCAAAGTCACCGCCAAATCTTAATTTAAATAAATAGATGCCATAGATTTGACTGCTTGGGTCAACTTTTCCTTCTGAACCATAGAAGTCTACTTGTTTATAGCCTTGTTTCTTACTATCTAAAAGAATGTGATAATAAAGAAGATAATTAACATTTAAAAATAATAGGTCATCTGAGTTACCACCATGTATTGTCCAAACTTTATCGGCAAATTTAGCAGTAATAATTGAAGATAAGACAATTCTTTCTTGTTTTATAGTATCTACTTCTTTTTTTAGCTTTAATACTTTATTTCTTTTTTGATCAAGATCTTTTAGTTTATTAACTTTCTTTGGGCCATCAGGTCTTTTATTTACTTCTTCTATTTCATTATCTACTAAAGCTAATTTATCTTTAAATATTTCTTTTAGTCTATTTGTATTAATACTAGCGACATAGATATCAGCTTCATTTTTGTTATGAAGCAGTTCATAGAAATCCTTGAAGTAGTCAAATGATTCAATATACATCTTCTTTCTAATTGATGTTTGTTTCATAACTTCATAGAAATCATTTAAAGCATTTTCATCATTTTTAGTAATTTCTACCTCATATGGGTTCTTATCTTTTAATATCTTTTTGGTAGTGTTGTGTAAAGCGTTAAAGATATCTTCTTCACTTTTATCAACATCTACTCTAAAGGTAAATCTTGGGGCTGAGCTTTCGTTAAATTTGGTGGTAAAGCCTCTAAAGTTTCCACCATTTTCTTTAAAGAAGTCAATTAAATTAATTGAATCATATGTTTCTTTACGATTAGCTTTTTCATCAAGCTTAGCGATGATGATATCAGGATTTATTTTAAAATATAGGCCATTATGTTTTTTTACATAAGTCTTTAAGTCAAAAATTATTTCTTTTAATAGTTCTAAATTAGTATAGTCACATATAAAACCTCTTGGGCAATAATAGGTTGAATATATACCTATCTTTTTTTCTAATAAAAGAGCTGTTGCGACTAATTTATTTTCTTTATATAGTCCTAATTTATGAGGAATATAGCCTCTATTTTTAGATACATCGCCCCATGCGCTTGTTTGCATAAAGTGGGCTTTATTGTTATTTAAGACAAAATTGTCTAATGTTTGATCATCAATTTCTTTTATTTCCATACCGGTTAATTATAACATCAATAGATATGTTAAAATGAAATTAAGATGTTTGACGTAATTGTAATAGGCGGTGGTGTAACAGGTTGTGCCACTTTAAGAGAACTTAGTAAATACAACCTAAATATTGCGTTACTAGAAAAAGAAGAAGATGTATGCTCAGGTACTAGTAAGGCAAATAGCGCAATTGTTCATGCAGGACATGATGCAAACACGGGCACTTTAAAGGCTAAACTTAATGTGAGGGGAAATGAATTAATTAGAAAGCTTAGCCAAGAATTAAATTTTGCCTACAAAAATAATGGATCATTGGTTCTGTGTTTTGAAGAAGAAGACTATCCAAAGTTAAAAGAATTATATGATAGAGGAATCGCTAATGGGGTTAAGGGTTTAGAAATCCTTAATCATGATGAAACTTTAGCCTTGGAACCTAATTTAAGTGATGAAGTAAAGTATTCTTTATTATGTAGAACTGGTGGCATTGTTTGTCCTTTTGAGATGAATATAGCTTTAGCTGAAAATGCAGTAGATAATGGTGCTAAGGTTTATTTAAATACCAAGGTTGAATCAATTAAAAAAATAGATGATTATTATCTAATTAATGATTCAATTAAGACTAGATGCATTGTCAATGCAGCTGGCTTATATGGCGATGAAATTCATAATTTAGTATGTAAACAAAAAGTTAAACTAACACCTAGAAAAGGTGATTATTGTTTATGCGATACAGATGTTGGCAATTTAGTAAGTCATACTATTTTCCAGCTTCCAACAAAATATGGTAAGGGTGTACTTGTTACACCAACCGTTCATGGCAATTTATTAATTGGTCCAAGTGCTACTGATATTGATGATAAAGAAGCTACTTCTACTACAGCAAATGATTTAGACTATATCTTAAATGCCGCAAGTAGATCTTTAAAGAAACTTCCAAGAAATAAGATAATTACTTCTTTTTCTGGTTTACGTGCTAGACCTCAAGATGGTGATTTTATAATTGAGGAAAGCGCAGATAATTTCTTTGATGCGATAGGCATTGAATCTCCTGGCCTAACTAGTGCTCCAGCCATTGGGGAAATGGTATGTGAAATGGTAACTAATAAGCTAAAGGCTAATAAGAAAGATAATTTCATTTCTAATAGAAAAGGCTTAGTTCATTTAAAACACTTAAGCATAGAAGAAAGAGCTGAGTTAATTAAGAAAAATCCTTTATATGGAAATATAATTTGTCGTTGTAATGATGTATCAGAAG
>CAVGFC010000032.1:0-8487 GCA_963628775.1 Acutalibacteraceae bacterium | reverse complement strand
ATCTGATGGTTTATTCTTAGATGTCTTTAATGAAGTTGCTAAAGAATATCCAAGTATTGAAAGTGATAGCGTTATTATTGATGCCTTATGTATGAAATTAGTTAGCGATCCAAGTAAGTTTGATGTCCTTGTTGCCTCTAACTTATATGGTGATATTATTTCTGATTTATGTGCAGGACTTGTAGGAGGACTTGGTTTTGCGCCTAGTGTTAATATTGGTGAAAATATTAAAATCTATGAAGCAGTACACGGCTCTGCACCTGATATTGCGGGCAAAGACTTGGCTAATCCAACAGCTATATTATTATCATTTGCGATGCTTCTAAATGATAATGGTTTAAAAGATAAGGCTGATATTTTAAAGAAGGCTTTATATAAAACAATAAAAGAAGGAAAACATACAACTATTGATATTGAAGGAAAGAGTACTTGTAGTGATTTTACAAAAGAAGTATGTAGGGTGATTTATGAAGAAAATAAGTAGTGGTGTATTTTATTTTGATGGCAAATATCTAGAAGATGAAACGTTAGATAAACTTGAAGGCAAAAAGAAAACTTTAGCCTACCAAATACTAGATAAGCATGATAATCATAAAGATTCAGATATCTTACATATCAAATTTGATTCATTAACAAGCCATGATATTACCTATGTTGGTGTTATTCAAACGGCACGCGCATCAGGCTTAAAGAAGTTTCCTGTTCCTTATGTCTTGACCAATTGTCATAACACTTTATGTGCGGTAGGGGGAACAATTAATGAAGATGATCATATGTTTGCCCTATCTTGTGCCCATAAATATGGAGGTATCTATGTACCACCTAATATGGCAGTAATTCATTCTTACAATAGAGAGATGATGACAAAGTGTGGTGGCATGATTTTAGGATCTGATTCACATACTAGATATGGTGCACTTGGTACTTTAGCGATAGGTGAAGGGGGAGGAGAAATTGCCAAACAGCTTCTATCTAAAACCTATGATATAAAAAGACCAGAAGTGGTTTTAGTATATGTTCATGGTAAATTAAAACCAGGTGTTGGTCCTCATGATGTAGCTTTACTTTTATGTAAGGAAACTTATAATGATGGCTTTGTCAAAAATAGAGTCATGGAATTTGTGGGTCCAGGTATTAAGAATATATCGCAAGAAAATAGAAACGCAATCGATGTTATGAGTACTGAGACTACTTGTTTAAGCACTATTTGGGAGACTGATGATAAAACTAAGGAATATTATCAAAAACATAATAGAGAAAATGATTATCATAAGTTAAGTGCACAAAACATGGCCTATTATGATAGATGCATTGACTTAAATTTAGATGAAGTTGAATGTATGATTGCCTTGCCCATGCACCCTAGTTACGCTTTGCCAATAAACGAATTAAAGAAGGATCCTTATAAATATTTAAAACAAGCGCAAGATAGAGCCAATGAACAATTAACCAACAAACTTAATTTACTTGATAAGATTGACTCTGAGGGTAACATACATGTAGATCAAGCAATCATTGCGGGTTGTTCTGGTGGCACTTATGGAAATATTTGTGCTGCTAGAGATATTTTAAAAGATGGCGATTTAGGAAACGGAGAATTTAGACTATCTATTTATCCTGATTCTATGCCTGTTTATAAGGCTCTAGCTAAAGAAGGCGTAATAGCTGATATTGTTTCAACTGGTGCAATCTTTAGAGAGGCATTTTGTGGCCCTTGCTTTGGTGCTGGTGATACTCCAGCTAATAGTGAGCTATCAATAAGACATACCACAAGAAATTTCCCTAATAGAGAAGGTAGTAAGCCAAATGAAAAGCAAATCGCTTCTGTTGCCTTAATGGATGCTAGAAGTATTGCGGCTACTTCAATTAATAAGGGAATCTTAACAGCGGCAAGTGATGTAGTGATTGAAGAAGAAAAAGAATATGTTTGTGACTATGACTTATCAATTTATGAAAAAAGAGTCTATAACGGTTTTGGTCATGAAGAATTTGATTATAAACTTCATTTTGGTCCTAATATTAAGGATTGGCCAGAACAGTCTAAACTTTCTAATGATTTATTAATAAAGATTATCAGCCACATAGATGATCCTGTCACAACAACCGATGAGCTTATTCCTTCAGGTGAGACTTCTGTTTATAGGTCTAATCCTTTAAGGCTTGCTGAATTTACTTTATCTAGAAGAGATCCTAATTATGTAAAAAAGGCCAAAGAAGTTCAATCACTTAATAAAGATAGTGATGAAGTAAAAGATGTTCTAAAGGTATTAGAATCACATAATATAAAATATTCAAAAGATTTAAATATCGGTTCATCTATCTATGCCAATAAGCCAGGTGATGGTTCTGCAAGAGAGCAGGCTGCAAGTTGTCAAAGAGTTTTGGGTGCTGTTAGTAATTTCGCACAAGAATACGCAACTAAAAGATATAGATCAAATTGTATAAATTGGGGTATGATTCCCTTTATCACAACAAATCAAGATTTATTAAAAGTAGATGCTTGGGTATTATGTAAAGATGTGATAGATTCAATTGATAAAGATAAAGATATTGTTGCCTATGTAATAGATAACAATAATGTCAATAAGATTAATTTGTCCTATGGTCAATTAACTAGTGATGAAAAAGAAATCTTAAAAGAAGGTTGTTTAATTAATTACTATAAGAAATAAGGTGTCGTTTTATGACACCTTATTTATTTTATTAGTTTATTTTCTTAATGCTTGTTTTAAGTCGGCGGCGAATTCTAAGGTTGCTTCTTCCTTGGTACACCATGATGTTACAAAGCGACATACTGAAGAATTTTCGTTATATGTAGACCATACTTCAAATTCATATTTTTCTTTTAATCTTTCAATTACTTTATTATCTAAGATAAAGAATTGTTGATTTGTATTTGATTCACAATAGCTCTTAATGCCAAAGGCTGAGAAGACATATTTAAGGGCGTCAGCTGTTTTATTGGCATGGCTAGCTAATTTCAAATATAAATCGTCAGTAAATAATACTTTAAAGCTTACACCGATGATTCTTGATTTCGCTAACATTTGACCATTTTGTTTTAGGTAATAACGGAAATCTTCTTTTAGTTTGTCATTGCATACAACAAATGCTTCGCCAATTAGCGCACCATTTTTAGTACCACCAATATAGAACATGTCTGTAAGCTCAGCAATGTCAGTAAGCTTTAGATTGTTATTAGCACTAACTAAGGCACTAGGAAGTCTAGCACCATCCATATATAGATATAGGCCATATTTATCACAAGCCTGTCTAATAGTTCTTAATTCTTCAAGTGTATAAACACTTCCAAGTTCTGTAGGATTGCTGATAAAGACCATTCTAGGCTTAACCATATGTTCATCAACATGTTTTTCGCATATATCAATAATGTCTAATGGATTAAGCTTGCCATCTAAGCTTTTAGCTGTTAATATCTTATGCCCCTTAAGTTCAATGGCGCCTGTTTCATGAACATTAATATGACCTGAACTTGGGCATATTACAGCTTCATATGGCTTTAGGGCAATAGATGTAGCCAAGATATTACATGGAGTACCACCTGGCACAAAATGAATATCAACATCTTCTTTATTTAAGGCGTTTTTAATAAGTCTTTTGGCTATTAGGCAATAATCATCATTGCCATAGCCTGGCTGTTGTTTATTATTGGTTTTAATTAATTCTTCCAATATTTCAGGAGCGCATCCCTCTAAATAATCACTTTGAAAATTGTACATATTACCTCTTTCCTCTTCAATAATAACATTACTTTGGTATATATCGCATATGGGATACATTATATACGGTCACAAAGGCACTTGGGTCTATGTGTATAATGTAGTCCATTAATAATTGATATTCTCTTTTATCGACAATTGTAATTATTTCTTCTCTTAAAGTATTTGTATAAGCTCCTTTTGATACATATAATGAAGCTCCTGAATGCAAATTATTGACAATAAAATCTTTGATTTCATTAGATTTATCAATTGAGACAATACATACTCTTCTTTTGATATTTTGACCAAAAATAAAATAATCAGTAAGTAAACCACTTAAGAATGTGCCAAGCAGTGACAAAATTACTTTTCTTGGGCTATATACTAGAATTGAACTTAGGGCAACTATCATACCTGATAAAGACAAGGCCTTGCCTACTTCCATATGTAAGTATTTATTCATAATCTTAGCTACAATATCAAGGCCGCCTGAAGAAGCGTTATGATTAAATAAAATCGCAATGCCAATTGAGACAAAGAAACAATAGGCCACTACATCAATAACATCTAGACCAGTTAATGATGTATTGTTTGGATATATCATTTCAAGTATCGCTAAGATAATTGGCATAAGTAGGGCTGTATAAACTGTTTTTATACCAAACTCTTTGCCACAGGTAAAAAAACTTAGTATTAATAAAAAAACATTTAATATTAAGGTAATCATTGATACCTTTAGGGGAATAAAATGAGTTAATACATTGGCTAATCCTGATATAGAACTAATTGAAGTTTGAGATGGTAATAAAAAGAAAAATACAGCACAAGAGGCAATAATTGTTGCCAGTGTTAGTATCATATATTCCTTAAGATTTTTCTTAAAACTCATGAAAGTATTATATATCTTTTGCGATAAAATAATAGGGATGGCAAAAAAGAAAAAAAGACATGTAAGGAAAACTATCCTATATCTAACATGTTTAGTATTAAGCGTTTTAGTTGTGTGTTTGATTGTTTTCTTATTAAATTTTAATTTTCATTTTGTGAATAAAAAAAGTATACATGAAGATGCTTTAACATATAAAACTAAGACTTGTTTAGCTTTTTATCCTAATAGTCAAACAGGTGAGAAAAAAGCCAAAGAAATTTGTGATAGGGCAAAAGAAAATAGTATTTTTGATTATGCCTTGATTCCTTATGGTGACTATTATTTAGTGTCTTACTTTGATGGTACTAAGTATTATGTAGATCATAACTATAATGATTTAGTGATAAGCACAATAAGTGAAGATGGAAAGAAAATTTTATCTGATTATTTGCGCTATCAAATGAAAAAAGATGAAATTGATGAGGCTTATACCTATGATTTTTTAATAGATACATATTATGAAAATATTGATTTAAGTGATGTAACTTATAGTGTTGAAAATGTTAATCTTGTATGTCATTTTCCTAAATATAACTTTGATGTAAAAATACCTCTTAAGTATATGCAAGAAGCTTGTGGCATAAACTTAGGTTATACAAGTGAAAGCTATGTAAAGCCAAGATATGTTTCTAAAAATAGAAAGATGCTTTGTTTCACTTTTGATGATGGTCCTCAATGGCAACTTGTATCAAGTAAACAAATCGTTGATACTTTATATAAATTAGATAGTGCTAGTACTTTCTTTATTGTTGGTCAAAATCTTGGTGAGAAACAAATAAATTTCTGTAAGGAATCAGTTAAAAAGGGCATGGAATATGGTTCACATACTCAAAGCCACGCTAATCTACAAAAGTTAAGTACTTCTGAGGCAATCGATCAAATTATGATTCCTTATCATGATTTATGTGATAATGAATATGGCTTTGGTTATCAAATGAAAACATATAGGCCGCCATATGGTGCTTATAATAAGGCGGTTTCTTCTTCACTTGATTTAACCGCCATTCTTTGGAATGTTGATTCCCTTGATTGGTCTTATCGAACTAAATATAGTGCAAGTGAGGCAGTTGATATCATCTACAATAAAGTCATTGAAGATAGTGATGAAAATGATATTGTCTTGTTCCATGATATCTATCAAACAAGTGCTGATGCTTCTTGTAGATTGATGGAATATTATATTAAACAAGGCTATCAATTAGTTACCGTAAGTGAGTTAATGGAAGCCTTAGATATTACTAGTCCTGTTTTTTCTGGTAAATAGCTTTAACTTCATCTAAATAATTTAAGTATTTATTAGCGATGTTTATATCGCTAATTTTTATATCACTGCCATAGGATAATAATTTAGCATAAAAGGCATTATTTAATGAGGCAAAGATAGTTGCCTGATCCTCATTGATGATAACTTGGGGAAAGTCATCTTTAAGTCTTTCACTTGTGTATTCTTTATTATTAAGGATTTTAATTTTTATAGTTTCAGCTTTCTTTAAATAGAAAGAATTACTTGATTCATTTATATGTTTGATTACTTTTTTAATACTAATGGGATTTAAATCTATGTCTTGTTTTAAAGTGATTGATTCAATATTGTCAAAGCGGTAATGGTATATTTTTTCACTATTTGGGTAATGAAAATAAAAATAATAATAATCGTTTTCTCTATGAATTAATAAGGGAAATACATCCTGTATCTCTTTGTTTTTTCTTTTTACACTAATTAAGGTATTGTTTTTGATGGCATATAAGACATCTTCCATCTTAGGCAGTAATTTCTTATTGGAATGTTTACTAGTGTATTTAATTTTTTCTAAAAGCTTTTCTTCATCGTTTGATAAAAAAGTATATAGTTTATTATTTATGCTGTTCATAAAGTTTGTATCAAGATTTTTAAGTGAATTAATTGAATCTTGAATAATTTTAATTTCTGATAAAGAAAAAGGGGCTTCTAAAAGATAATAGCCATTATCATATTCAATATTGATACCTAACTCATTTAATACTTTAAAGTCATCATATAAAGTCTTACGGTTATCTACTTGGATATTTCTTTTTTCTAGTTCTGTGATAATTTCATCTAGTTTTAGATGTTTATCATAATTTGTTTCTTTCTTTAATATTTCAATAAGTATAAGTATTCTTTTTTTATTGTTTTTTTCCATAAATTAATTATAGTCCAAATATTTGGACAATAGTATTTTCTATTTGAAATATATTAATGGTACAGGAGGAAGAAATATGTTAGTGATATATGATTTATGGTTACTTGTGATTGCTTGGGGGCTTTATTTAAATGGGCTTAGATTGTTGGCATGCATATTGTTTCTAATTGGTTTAATTATCTCTTTAAAATCCAATATTAAAATAAATTGCTGGCGCTATTTGTTATGTGTGTCTATTACTGTCATATTTAATATCGCAATAAGTCAATGTGGCAGTTTCAATAAAGACTTTATAACCTACACTTTCCTAATACTAGAGTCTTTATTTGTTTCTAAGTCTAATGAGCTAATGTATAGGCTAAATATAGAAAGATTAATGAATATTTATTTTGTTGTAGCTATCAGTTTTCTTAGCTTTCTATTAATCGCTTATATAATACCAGATACTTCAATGTATCTTGAGTACAAGGCAAATGTAATTGTTTATATAGCTCTAATATTTATTCCTTCCTTCTTGTTAGAAAGTATACAAATGATTAAGAAAATGTGGACTTTAAGTAATAAAATGAAAGCATGGAATCATTAAGAGAATTATATAGGATAGGTCCAGGACCTTCTAGTTCACATACTTTGGCGGTAAGAAATGCTTGTTTATTTTATCTAAATAAGTATCCAAACAAAGCTAATTATACGGTTACTTTATATGGCTCTTTAGCTTTAACGGGTAAGGGTCATATGTCAGATAAGATTATTGTTGATACTTTCGCTCCAAAACATGTCAGCATTTCTTTTAATAATGATGCTTATGATGAAAATCCTAATACCATGGTCTTTGATGAAAACGGTCAAGATGAAATGGTTATTTATTCTACAGGTGGGGGAGCTATTAAGGTAAAGGGAATAGATAATATTGTTGATCAAAATGTTTATCCACATTCTTCTTTAAAAGAAATAAATGAATATTGTATAAATAATGATTTAGACTATGCTGGCTATGTATATAAATTTGAACCTGATGTCAAAGAATATTTACTTATTGTTACTAAACAAATGTTAAAGGAAATTGAAAATGGTTTAAATACTAAGGGTGATTTGCCAGGGCCCTTGAATCTTAAAAGAGTGGCTTTTTCTTTAAATGAAGAAGCTAAAGCTTGTGATAATCAAGCTATTAAGGAAAA
Organism: Acutalibacteraceae bacterium; assembly: GCA_963628775.1. GTDB lineage: Bacteria > Bacillota_I > Bacilli_A > Erysipelotrichales > Erysipelotrichaceae > Colivicinus. The sequence continues at coordinate 497 of CAVGFC010000032.1, read as the reverse complement.
ACTATTATTAAGCTCTTATGCTTATGCGGCAATAGAGGAAAATGCTTGTGGAAAGATAGTAGTTACTGCACCAACTTTGGGTAGTTGTGGTGTTCTTAGTTCAGTTTTAAGAAAATATTATGATTTAGGTTTTAACTTAAATAAATTGGCTGATGGTCTAGCTGTCGCTAGTATCTTTGGTAATTTAATCAAGACTAATTCTTCAATATCTGGGGCAATTGGGGGTTGTCAAGCCGAAATTGGTAGCGCTACTTCAATGGCTGCTAGTTTTGCTTCTTATTTAGAAGGCTTGTCTTTAAAAGGCATTGAATGTGCAGCTGAAATAGCGATGGAACACAATCTTGGTTTGACATGTGATCCAGTTGGTGGTTATGTTCAAGTTCCTTGTATTGAAAGAAATGGCATTGGGGCCCTGCGGGCTATTGATTGTATGCTATATGCTAAATACTTAGGACATATAAAAGATAATACGGTAAGCTTTGATATGATTGTTGAAG
>CAVGFC010000031.1:0-7717 GCA_963628775.1 Acutalibacteraceae bacterium | reverse complement strand
CATTGTCGGCTGTCGCAAGCCCTTGCGTAGGTCTGCAGACAGCCGACAATGGTCGGCCGTCTTGGAATGCAGAAAGCAGTTTGCTACTACCCCAATACGCAATAGGACTTCCAGGAATCTTGCTGAAGTTATCCACAGAAGTAACATATAAATTACTATCTTTTAAATATTCTTCTTCTTTTAAATCTTGAGAATTAAAATCTACAAGTCTTTTAAATTTTGTTTGATAGTTTTTGACGTTATTGTTTTGAAAAATGAATGTTGTTGTCTGTACAACTTCTCCACCAATTTCTTCAAAAGCTCTAGCACCAAGATGTGCCATATTTATAATTGTGTTATTAGACAATAATTTATTTCTAAGTTTTTCAAATGATGATAAAAACATCCAAGAATGCATTGTTATCAAAGCTTGATAAGCATTCTGTTTAGTTAAACTGTGACATTTTTCAATAAATACCGCAAATAAATCAGTTTTAGAATCAGGATAATGTTTTTGAACATAAACCTTCTCTATACCATATGGAGCCATATATGGAGGATTAGTAATAACTACATCATATTTTTGTACTAATAATTTAGCTTGTTTAATTAATGGTTTTAAGATATCAACTAAATCTAGTATTTCAGTTTGTTCTACAAGTCCTAAAGATTCTGATTTATCTTTTAAATTATTTAAATAATCATTTAAATCATCTAATTGTTCAAGTGTACAATCTAGATTAATAATAGAACCTAGTTCTTTGGCATCTTTAAAAGAATCAACTAAATAAGTAGCTAAGTCTTGGTAATTATCTAAATATTGTTTATGTTCTTTCTTTAATGGTGAAGATTCTCTTATTTCAAGTACATTTACTTTTGTTTCTTTAGATAGAATTCTTCTATTATATGATCTAGCTTTCATCATTAAGGCAAAATAGGCAAGATGATAAGCACGTTCATCTAGCTCTAAACCATATAAGTTATTTTCTAGAATTGATTTAGCTGCATCTCTATCTGAATAGCCAGAGTCTCTATAAATATCCATAAGTACATCAAAAGCGTAAACCAAGATATGACCAGAACCCATACATGGTTCTAATACTTTAATATCTTCTGGTTTTAGTTTTGAGTGTTCTTCTTTTATTTTATTTAATTGTTCAACAACTTCTTTTTCTTGTTCAGCTTCTTCCAAGTAATACTTCCAATTATCATGGTTGAAATTAGGATGGCCATCAGCCCATAATCTTCCTAAAGAATTTTCAACCATATATCTTACAATCCAATCAGGAGTAAATAATTGTGTAGCTGCAGGAATATCATCTTTTGAATATTCCTTCTTTTTCATTACGATATCTTTTAATTCTGAGTTGTAGTATTGATACATCCAACCAATGATTTGTACTTGATCTTTAAAGCTATCTTCATCTATATCTTTAATTAATCTATCTAATACACTATCTTCTTTTAATAGATTATCAGGTAATAATAAAGCCTTATAGTCTTTAATAGAAGTAAACATATCAGGAAGATAATTATTCATATCATTACAGATTGTTAATAATAGATATTTATATAAATCTTCTTGATTATTATTTTGAATATAATCAAATACTTTTTGTTTATCTAAAATATCTAAATGAATTGCTTCATTTAATATTTCTGGTTTAAATTCATTATTTTCATTTGTAAAGATTCTTACTTTTTGTGGAAGATAATTATTAACTTCCATATATCTTAGGGCAATAAACCTATTAAACCAAGTATAAGCAGTTTCTTCTACTACATGAACAAAACCATATTTATTTACTTGTACTATTAAATCATTTAATTGTTTCTTTTCATCATTAGATAAAAGTCTTCCATTAACTGAAACAGTATTTAAACTTGGAACACTATCCTTTGTTACTTCATATTCATATGCCTTTTGAGTTACTTGTTTTATTAATTCATTTCTAGCCCATACAGCATAATTTTTAATTGCGGTTTTATTCATAGATCCCCCTTAATTAAAGAAATCAAATTCATCAATTGCCATCGCAATATCAATTTGTATTTCTTCTTTTACAGGAATTTGAACTCCTGCTTCATCTTTGATTACAAGATAATAAGTATCTGTATTACTAAACTTTTGTGATTTTAAATTAAATGTACATTTAAATTCTCTATCTTTTGCGATGGTACTTGTTTTATCAGCGATAATCTTTTGAACATCACTAACTACATTGCCATTAAAGTCTTCTATATAAATATTATATGTGCAAGCTACAAAATTATCTTTAACAGCTTCCTTTTGATAGAAACTTAAATTAAAGATCATATTACTAATTTTACGATTAGATGATAATAATCCAATTGTTACAGGTTTTGTATCATATTTATCTTTATTGATTCTATAAGCCTTATAACCAGATCTTATATATTTATACTTAATAACTGGCACACAAATTTCTTGTAGACTTACACCACCATGAACAAAGTTAATACCACCTGCACCTTTAATACGAATGTTTTCTCTAGGCGCAAAACCTAACATATTAGAGCTATTATAAATTCCTTTTATAGGCATTAAGAAATCAGGATCAGCCTTATCGTTTGTTATTACATAGCGTCTTCCTTGTTCAATAATATCTTTCTTAAAAGAAGAACGCTCCATCTTATCTGATTCATCTAATTGCCTATAAGTATATAAGAAACCATGGTCTGATGTAATTAAAACATTAAGTCCATTTAATTCACCACATATTACATTTACTAAGTTCTTAATTTCATTAATTGCTTTGTCGCATGCATCAAATACACTAGCTTCATCATTATGACTAGAAGCATCGATCGTATCATGATAAATATAGATGATATCTTTTCCTTTTGTTGCAGCACGTCTTTCATCACGCTTCATCGTAATAATGTCTTTATATTTTAAAGCCACACTATTTTCACTATATGTCTTTAAAATGCCATCACGATCACTCATCTCACTAGAATTACTATCAACTAATACTTTAGTAGTTCCATTATTTTCAATAGCTTTTAATTCTTTATGAGGAAGTAAAGCTGCCATACCATATTTAGTAATACTAGGGAATATACCTTGCATAGAAGATATTTCTACATCAGCTTTAGTTTCTACTTCAAGTTGTTTAGCTAAAGAATATGCAACATCATAACGCAATGCATCTGATATAATCACAAATACTTTACCATCAACTTTTTTAACAACATCTTGATAGAAATCAACTTGTTGATCAATACCTTTAAATCTAGCAGTTTCTTTTAAATCAGTCTCAATCACATTATTCCAATTTGAAGCTAATTTATCTAGATACCAATTCTTATATTCTTTTTCTACATAATCAGCTAAGTCTTTAAAACTATCATCTAAAGAAGGATGAATTGTTTGTAAACATGTTGAAAAAGAAATATGAAACTTTCTATATAACGTATCCATTTGATAATAATCATTTGTATAAGCATCCCACATTTCTTTTGAACTAACATGATGGAAAGAAGATAAATGTTGTTCATGGAACTTCTTCATTAATGCCACTTGATAAATTCCATCATAGAAATATGAATAATCATCATACCAAGCAGATGTTCTTCTTTTTTCTACTATTGATAATATTGAATCAGCATCAATAGAATTATTAATAATTTGATGCATTAACTTAGATAAGATTATTTCATCAATAATGTATAAAATATCTATATTTAATAAATCACTTATTTCAAATTTATTAAAACGATTTAATAAGTCTAAATTATTTATTACATAATCAGCAACAATTTTAAATGATTCTTTATCACTTCCATGAATCCAATTAAATACCAAATCATAACAGAAACCACTATATTCAGAAGAATACTTAGCTTCTAGACCTGAAAGTAAGTTCTCAGAACTAGTTCTAGAAATAGCACTTAATACAACATGGTAAGCTAATTCATCAATATTTTTAGAATTATTAAAGCCTGTTGTTTTAGATACTAAAGACCAAAATAAATCACTAGCACTATACCTTAATAATTCAGATTTAATAGAGTTATTAATATCTGGCCCATTTACAATAACCGCCTTTATTATTTCTTCTGGCTTAACTTCTTTTACACCACAAATAGCTGATAATAATGTCATATATAATGAACTCTTTTTATCGATATTTTGATTAAGAGACATAAATGCTTCACATCTATCTTTCGCATTAAAAAATCCCTTAAATTTTTGAACCTCTTTTCTAAGTTCTGGTGTATTTAAAATATGTAAATCTTGCATTAAACGGGAAGTCTTATCCGCACGATATTCATCACTATATAATTTAATATCTAAAAACCAATCATGTTCCGTATCGCTAATTAGAGGATTATAAACAAGATAGTTTGAATCTAAATCTAAACTAGATAGTATCCTCTTAGATTCAAATTGATTAGTATCATTCAATATCAAAACCTTAGCATTACTAAGTTCTAAATCATTTATCTCATCTTTAAAATCACCATCTTCATCATTCCAGAAGATGATTCTTCTTTTATAAAACTCTTCTAAAGGTTCAGCAAACCTTTGTTCTAATTCTTTTTTAATATCTTCAGTAGCCATATAGAACCTCCTATAATTTGACTAAAATAATTTATTTTTTTAAGTTTAGTCGAATCGAAAAACCCTGTATTTATGCGACCTTAATCACTTTATTCAGCTAAATATTTGACTAAACATTTGACTAAAATAAATTATTTTTTAAGTTTAGTCAAATGTTTTTGTCTAATTGACAAATCAAGGTATCAAGTTATAATGAAAGTGCGTTTATACAACATATGTTATGGTGTCTGTTTACAGGTGCTACATATCTTGTGTTCGTTACCAACCAAAGTCCCCGTGATGGTGTCTGCGTGCAGGCGCTTGAATCAAGGGGTCTTTTTTTGTCCATAATGTAGAAAATCATAAATCCTTATCATTCTTTTTAAACTACTTCTTCCACCTTGATCTAATGAGCTCAAAATTTCGGGATCTTCTTTAAAAATCTCTTTCAATATTTTCTCATATTGATTAACATCTATCTTGTTTTCTGGTAAGTAGCCAAGTAATCTCATTGCTTTTGTCAAATTGCTCTTTTCTTGGGTCCATACTTCCCACGCGTTTCTATCAGCAATAGCGGTCTTTTGTCGTTTTATAGCTTTCTCACTTACAATTTCCTCATATGTTCTAGGTGCTTTATTTTCCGCCAATTCACTTTTATAATTTGAATTTGTAATATAATACCACGCAGGAATTTTCCATGAATTCTGCTTTGCTAATTCTGGATAAACATATTGTAATAATTGCTCTGTTGGATATATAGAATCATTCAAAACAACATTACGATACCACTGCTCCGCATTAACTGCTCTCGCCAGTCCATAAACTCCAGTAGAAGCCAATCCTATGCTCAATGCTAACGTTTCCTCATCAATTCTATTATCATCTAATTGAGCAACCTGCATCATAGGACCAGGTTGTTGTGTTAATGCAAAAGTATATAATTCATCCTTAAAACGTCGAAGTAATTTTACTGGAAAGGCAGCCTTTTTAGCTGACAAAGCTTCGTACAATTGACCAAAATTTGATAAGGTCACTTTAGTCATTTCAATAAGTTTTCCATTAATTAGTAAAGAATGTGAAGACACTATCGCGTCCAATTGGCTTTCCTTGTATTCAACAAATACAAATCTTTTTTGTAATGTATCTATTTTTTCAGGTGGTAAACACTCTACCACATTCGCTAATATATCTTGTATATTAGGATCTGATATAGAATAACCGATAAAAACTATTGGGTATTCCATAAAAATCGTCATAATCTTGGCAGCTAAATATTTTCCTTTTTCTTTAAATATCTGATAATCAGAGCTGTTTATAACAATAGATTGTGGATCATTAATCGATCCATGAATCTTATAAATTTCTGCTACTCCATGTAATTGCGAAAAAACAAGTTCGTCCTGTCCGATAAAAGTTTTGTAGTCTTCAAAAAAATCTTCAAAAAAGGTGTCATAATTGGTTGTGATAACTCCTGAAATATTCCTTTTAGAAAGATTTTGAAGCATACTTATCTCTTTAATATATTCTTCTTTTATTATTGAACTACTTTTGATATAGGCTCCAATTTCAGCTTTAAAAGGAGAAACCCCTTTTTCAACAAACTCACTAACTTGTTCAGAGCCTGATCGAACGCCTTCTTTATTTTCAAACCATGCTTCATTAAAATCTTTTTCGATAAAGCTAGCTATTGTAGGAAGCTTTTCTTCAACACGTTCAACATTTGATGCTTTATTTTCATAATACTGAAAAGCAAATGGATCATTTTTTACCTTTTTAGCAAAATATGATAGTAAACCAGTCCAGTCAGGTAATCCATAATATCTACGAGTTATACCAGAACCAGCAAAAAGGAAAGGGATTGTATTAAATTTTGCAACAACGTCTTGTAAATTCATTTAAAAGTTCCTCCTTATCATAGAATTGATTCAATAAATTTAAGCAATATTACTAGTTTTACATCTATATTTGCTAAGCCTTATTCCAATAACTTCTTAGTGTCGAGTTGAATATTGATTTTTTTATTTAGTCATTAGTGAATTGAAATAACTTGTATATTTGTAATTGTTATATCATGAAGTAGTTTCCATAAGCATAACTTTTTAAATTATTTAATCTTACTCAACAGCTCATTAAACTTAGCATAATTTGCTTTAACTCCATCATCTAAGTCCATTGGTTCCATCTGATCTGCCCAGTGATGAACAACTTCTTCATACTTATTTAATTCTAATAGTTGTTCGTTGATTTTCTTTAACTGTTTCGATAACTTAACTTTTTCACTTGTACTTGAAGCATCATCAATTTGACTTTGTAGCAATTCTACTTGTGTTCTATAACGAGCTTGTTGAGGATGTACATAACCAGTTCTCATACGAGCTATTAAATCTGGTGTATATCGATGAATATAAATTAATGCTTTAAAGCCATTCTTCTTACCACTATCAAATAACCAATATATCGGACGTTTACCAGATCCAGTTACTTGATATGTATTACAATGATCCTTATAAAAATCTTTTAAGAAATAATTACGAATCACTTCTCTAGGATTTCCTTTTTCACCTAATGCATTACTAATAAATTGTAAGTTTTCTTCTAAAGTATCTGATCCATAGACAACACGAACAAATTCAACAAAGCGTCCTGTCATATCATCTTCAAAATATTCTTCATCACAAATTGGAATAATATTATCTTCATCTGGTATAAAGCTTGAATATTTACTTAGATCAAAATCTCCACCCGCATAAGCTAATCCTTCTTGATCTAAAGAATAACGACCAAACATACATCCTACTGCATAACTAATAAAGGATTTAACATCACGTACTAAATCAGCTTTACGAACAGTTACATCTTTATCTTCTACATAAGGATCCAATTCATCCTGTAAGCCATAAATATCAATAAAGATACGATTTAACTCTTCTTCATTTGATTTCAATGCATTAAATCTTTCTTCACATTCATTAGACCATAAATTAAATGCTTCACTAAGAGTAGATACATGATTCTTTACGAATGGATGTACTTTAAAGTCCCAAGAAGTTTCGAAGGAATCCCAGTCGGATTTGGATAAATCGCAGTTATTTTCAACCTTATCTACACATAAAGTTTTTAAATTGTCATCAATATTAATAGGAAGATGACTAATATCAATAGCCTGTACAT
>CAVGFC010000030.1:0-12195 GCA_963628775.1 Acutalibacteraceae bacterium | reverse complement strand
TGATGAATGATTGTAGTAAAGAGAAATATCTGTATCTTGAGCTAAGATAGGAATATTAAAAAAGGTACTCCCCAGTACCATAAATAAGGTAACTAAAGAAACTAATAAACTATCCCTTTTCATTGATTTCATTATATATATATAGTAAAGTCAAAGAGAAATTGCGATTAATACTAAGCTTAACTATTAAAATTAATTCAAGAAGTTGTTGATATATAAAAGAAATGAAACACTAATTATTGGTAAAAGACAATAAAAAACAAGACTTGGTTATAATCTAGTCTTGTTTAGGTGGTAGTATTATTTAAAATTATCTTTTAACATCAAATAAAGTATCAAAACCAGTGATAGATAATATTTCAAAGATATTATCATCAACTTCAACAATAGTAGTTTCAGGATATTCTTTTTTATATTTTAGAAGTACTCTTAAACATGCACTAGAAATATAGATAGTGTCTTTCATGTTAAAACAAATACTTGTAAACTTATTTTTTTCTTTTAATGAAGCAATTTCATTATCAAAATCACTTGCGTTACTTGAATCAATACGTTCACCTACAAATATTGTTAATACACCTGTTTCATTGTTGAATTCATCTTTAATAATAGTTGCCATGGTTTTTCTAATTAAAACATTCCTCTAGTTAGACCACTTAAAGATTTCATCATCTTCTTAGATCTTTCAAATTGATTGATGACTCTATTTACATCATCAACACTTGTGCCAGAACCTTTGGCCACTCTTCTTTTATGAGAACCACGCATGTAACTAGGATCTTTTCTTTCTTCCTTTGTCATTGATTGAATAACAGCTCTTGTAACTTTTAAGTTCTTATCAACCTCATCATCATCGACTTTTCCCTTAAAATCAGACATACCAGGTATCATTCCCATTAATGAAGAAATTGGGCCTAGCTTTTTAGTTTGATCAATTGTCGCAAGCATATCATCCATAGTCATCTTACCTGCAAGCATTCGCTTAGTCATTTCTTCGGCTTGTTTCATGTCGAATTCTTCTTGTGCTTTTTCTACAAGAGAAACAACATCACCCATACCAAGGATTCTATCGGCTAATCGATCTGGATGGAAAGAATCTAAATCATTAATCTTTTCACCAGTACCGGTAAATTTAATTGGAACACCAGTTAAAGCTTTAACAGATAAAACAGAACCACCCTTAGCATCACCATCAAACTTAGTAACGATTAAGCCGCTTACTTGTAGTCTTTCATTGAATGTTTGAGCAACATTGCAAATATCTTGACCAGTTAAAGCATCAACAGTTAATAGAATTTCATTAGGATTAGAAATAGCTTTTATATCATCTAATTCCTTCATTAATTCTTCATCAATTTGTAGACGTCCTGCTGTATCTATTAACACAACATCAAAGTTATTTTCTTTTGCGTATTTAAGACCATCAGTTACGGTATTTACAGCATTTACAAAAATGCCCTTAGAATATACTTCCACACCAATTGAATCGCCTAAGGTCTTTAATTGGTCTATAGCAGCAGGTCTAATAACGTCACCAGCAATCATTAATACTTTCTTGCCTTCTTTTTTCATCAAGTTAGCAATCTTACCAACTTGAGTAGTCTTACCTGTACCTTGTAGACCAACTACCATGATAGTAGTTAAACCACTTGAACTATAATGAATTGAGTTATCATCATCACCTAATAATTTGATGATTTCATCATGAACGATCTTAACTAATAGTTGTCCTGGATCAATCGCATTTAAAACATCTTGTCCCTCTACTTCCTTTCGGATTGAATTTAAAAAGTTTTGAACAACAGTATAATTAACATCAGACTCTAAAAGAGCAACTCTTATCTCCTTTAAAGTATCTTCCATATTACGCTCAGATAATTTGCCCTTACCAGCAATATTCTTAAGCGATTTTGTTAAACGATCTTGTAATGAATCAAAAGCCATGACCTAATTCTACCAAAAAAGAGCCAAATTGCCTATTGACTCTTTTAGGTTTGGTTATGATTAGTTTGTATAATAAATTCTTTCACCAACAAGTTCTGGTCTATAAACTATTTCACCATTATCTTTTTGGAAATTATTTTCTTGCAGACGGCCCTTAATAATTATATTTTGTCCTTTCTTTACTTTCTTTGTAGCTTCTTCTGCAAGATTTTTAAAACATGCTACCTTGAAATCATCATTACTGACAGTTCCATCTTGATTCTTGTATTCTCTAGAAACATTTAACTTGATATAACAATATTTATTTCCCTTATCAGATTCAATCATCTCAGGTGTTTCTAAAGCACTGCCATAAAATTTAAACTCGTTCATCTCTCCTCCTTTCTAGTTACCTGTGTCTATAATTTAACATGGTAATTAAAGAAGAAATTCCCAAGTTTTTCCCATTTTTTTATCACTTTCCACAAGGTGTAATGTGGATAAGTGAATAGTTTTTAAAGTTGAAGCTATTAAACACAGACTTAACATCATCTAAAGAAATGTTGATAAGTATTTGAATACTTTTAAAGTAATCAATACCATTTACATAATCTCTTATATATCCAGTATCAAAAGATTCAATATCGTTAAGTGTTGAGAAGAAATCACCAATAATTCTTCTTTTAATTTGTGTTAACACCTTTTCATTTAACAAGTCTTTCTTTAAAGCGTTATCAACAAGATCTTTTATATTATCTGTTTCATTTTCATTGTAGAAAAGTAGATATGCATAATTTAAATCAAAGTCTACTTCAAAACCAAAGTAATCATTGATTAAACCCTTATCAAGCCAGTCTTGATAATCTTTATTAATTGAAGAAAAATAAGCCTTTAAATAAATAGTCATACACCATTGTTTAAAGATTAAATCATCATTATCCTTAAAATCAGGTTTTAGCTTTATCGCATATAGATGCTTAGGCTTATTTATATCCATTTGAAAAGAATATTCTTTATTAACTACCTCATCTGGCTCGAAAGTTTTGATATCTTGTACCTTTTTTTCATTAGAAAAAGATTTCTTTGATTGATTTTGTTTAATGATAGAAAGTATATATTCAGGATCTAAAGAAGAAACAACCACTATAGCCATGTTATTTGGATGATAATTAATCTTATAACATAGCTCTAATTCATCTTTAGAGATAGCACATACACTTTCATCATCACCACCAATATCATATTTAAGTGGATAATTATGATACATTGCCCTATATCCTTCTTGTAAAAGTCTTGAATCAGGATTTTGCATATACATGGCAAGTTCTTGGCAAATTATTCCCTTTTCTTTTTCAACATTTTCATTTGTAATATCAAGCTTTTGTACAAAGTCCATTAATAAATTTAAAGGCTCTTTAATTTCTTTTGAAGTAGTTGAAAAATAATAAACAGTTTCATGATAAGAAGTGAAGGCATTGACATTACAACCCATATTTGAAAAAGCTTCAAAAATATTTTTATCTTCACTTTCAAATAGTTTGTGTTCCAAGAAATGTGCAATACCAGGATGGAAATGATACTCCTTGCCATCTAAGATTTCATCGGTATTAAGTGCTCCATAGCAAGTCGCGAAAGCACATGAAGTTGTCAAGTATCCTTTTTTTTGAAAAATCACAACATCAAGTCCATTGTCTAATTTTTCCTTATAGATATCTTCATCAAAATAATCATTATGAATCTTTTTCATCTTTAACTCCATTTAACATATAAGTTAAAACATGTTTATACTTTTTAAACACATCAGAAATATCATCGATTGTAACCTTATTTAAATTAGTGATATATTCTTGCCTTGTACAACTTACACCATTTATTTCATTACTATACAAATAAGCACAATAAGCATCGATATTGTCTTGTAAAGAAGTAATTGAATCAATTATTAAACTACGTGCTAAATCAATCTTGATTGGATCATAGTCCTTATCTATCATCCTTTGAAGCTGAGCATCGATTTGTTCAAGAACTAAGTCCTTATTTTTGCCTTCAATAGCTGTATAAACTTTTACTAGCCCTTCATTTAGATAATCAACAACCGAAATATAATAACACAAAGACAACTTTTCTCTTACTTCATCAAATAATAAAGATGTTGGCACAATACCAAATACCGCATTGCCTAACATATAGGCATAGAATTCTTTATCATTTCTTGAATATGGTGATTTATATAAAACTTGTAAAGAAGATTGTGATACATTTTTATCTTCAACAATTTCACTAATCTCATCAATATTAATTTTCTTATTAACTAAGCGATATTTGTTACCCTTATCAAGTGACTTAACAAATAAATAAAGTTCATTAGAATAATCACCTATCAAATAAGTATTAATACCACATTCATTTAATAGATACTTATAAGTTTCTTTTACATCTTCTAAAGTAATCGCATCAATCTTATCAATATTATCAATATCGTACACTTCAAAAGCAGGATCATAAGAAGCAATTATTTGATTAATACGATTATTGGCATAATTATTGGGCTTATCAAGACTTCTTTTAATAGTATCCTTATAAATTAATTTAAATTCTTCTAATAAATCTTCAGAAAAATATACGTTGTATAAAAATTCTTTAAAGAAATCAATAAAGTCTTTTTCTTCAATATCATTTAAAAACCTTGGATTAACAAAAGAATATTTAACATTAAAAGTTAATAAATTAGCCTTAATCTTAGCTCCACAATAGACATCAGCACCATACAAATTATCTTTAATAGAAGTCATAGCTTCTTTTGTAGGATATAAAGTTGAATAGTCGCCTAAAAAATAGCTAAGGATATTAAAACACAAACGTCTTTTTAAATCATAAGGACAAGTATAATACAAGTATAAATTAATGGTCTTATACTTATTAGTCTTGATAAAATTATTCTCCATCTTTTTTCTTATATACCTCTCTAGGCTTAGAACCATTAGAAGGACCAATAACACCATTTTTTTCTAGTTCATCAATGATTCTAGCTGAACGATTATAGCCAATGCCAAATCTTCTTTGAAGTAAAGAAGTAGAAGCCTTTTGTTGGTCAACTACAAACTCAACAACTTCATCATATAAGGCATCCTTATCTTTGAAAGACTCTGATGTATATTCAAAAGAGCCTTCACCTTCTAAATTACGTTTTATTTCAAAATAAGTGTCATCATATTCTGGACCACCTTGTTTCTTACAATAGTCGGTAATCTTTCTAATTTCTTCATCGGTAACATAACAACCCTGTACTCTTATTGGACCACTTTCACCTTGCGGAAAATACAGCATATCACCATGTCCTAATAGTTTTTCAGCACCAGTTTGATCAAGTATTGTCCTAGAATCAATAGAACTAGATACCGCAAAAGAAATACGTGAAGGAATATTAGACTTAATTAAGCCCGTAATAACATCAGTACTTGGACGTTGGGTCGCAACAATTAGATGCATACCACAAGCTCTTGATAATTGTGTTAGTCTTTGAATAGAAGATTCAACTTCCTTTTTAGCTACAACCATTAAATCAGCCAACTCGTCAATGATGATGACGATATAAGGAAGAGTTTGCATAGGACTTTCACCTTCCTTTAAATTAGCGTTATGCTTATTAACAAATTCATTAAAAGTAGCGATATCTCTAACGCCAACTTCCGCAAAGGCATCATATCTTTCTTCCATTATGACAACTGCTTTTTTAAGCATCATACTAGCCATTGTTGAATCAGTAATAACAGGCCACAATAAATGTGGTATGTCATGATATGGTGTAAATTCAACCTTCTTAGGATCAACTAATACAAGCTTTAAATCACTTGGATTACTTCTATATAAGAAAGAAGTAATGATAGTATTCATACATACTGACTTACCAGAGCCTGTCGCACCAGCAACAAGTAAATGAGGCATCTTGTTTAGTTCACAATACACAGGCTCACCAAGTAAGTCCTTACCTAAAGTAAAGACAAGCTTTTTACTAGAATCTTTAAATTGTTTACCATTTAAAAGTTCTGACATTCTAACCATAGTCATTTCCGCATTAGGAATCTCAACACCTACAGCACTTCTACCAGGAATTGGTGCTTCTATGCGGACATCCTTAGCAGCTAAACCCATTTTGATATTGTCTGATAATCCATTTATCTTATTAACCTTAACATTTTGATCAGGAACAATTTCAAACTTAGTAACACTTGGCCCAATATAAGTATTTGTAAGTTTGGCATCAACACCAAAATTAGCCAATATTTCAATTAACTTCTTACCCTTGATTTCCGCAGAAGTCTTATTCATATTACTAGCTTTATTGTTGCCAGTTTTAGACAATAAAGACTCAGGTGGTAAATGATACTTACCACTTTTTTTAACTGGCTTATCATTTGTATTATCTTGCTTAACTTCTGTATCTATATGCTTGATAGATGTATCTTCTTTAACTGCAGTTATATTTTGTTGCTTATCATCGTCAATAAAGAAGTTCTTAGAGAATTCACTAGTGTTTTTTATAACTTCAATAGCTTGTTTATCTTCAATTGGGATTTGTAGTTGATTATAAGTAAATGATTCATCATTAAAAATATTATGAATATCATTTCTAAGACGAGCCTCCTCATCTTCTTTTCTTAATCTAATAAGGTTTTCACGTTCTTGCTGTTCTTGCTTTTGACGATAATGTTCTTCTTTGGCTTGTTGTTTGGCCTCAGAATAAGCATTCATCTTTTCCTTAACTTTAACACTTGAGTCTTTAACGCTTCTTAGCGCTACCTTAAAAACACCAAGAGGAACAATCAAAATAGCGGCAATCACAAATAAAAATACTAGCACTACAATAGTTCCAGTATATTCAAAGGCTAACATAATCAGATACATAAGTAAGGTACCTATTAGCCCGCCACCAAATACCACATTTTCAAGTGTTAATTGTTTTATATATGATAAAGCTGTAATAAGAATACTTATTGGAAAACTATCTTGTTTACCATAGAAATGCACAGCCCCAAATAACATGACCGCAACATTTAAAATAGCGATGCCGATATAAAACCAAAGATTGAATTTGTATTTATTACTTAAGAATACTTTAATAAAGGCACAGGTAAATAATGTTAATAATAATATTAAATAATAGGGACCAAATAAATAAGAAAAGAGATTATTGATAAATAATCCCACAGGTCCTGTTTTACTTATAGAAAAGAAAATCAGGATAAATATGCCTAAAAAAGAGATCAGTCCCCCATAGTTAAAGGGATCTTCTACTTGGACTTCTTTCTTTTTTCTAGCCATTATTTTCCTCCATTTACTTCAACAATAGCTGGCAAAATCATTGGACGCTTACCAGTATTTCTTAAAACGTAAGCTTGAATCTTTTCCTTAGCTTCAACTCTTACCTTCATATTATCGTACCTATTTTCTTTTACCGCAACTGCTACTGTATCACATAAGATGTTACCAATTTCATTAAGTAAGTTTTCAGCATCCTTTAAATAAATAACGCCTCTACTTTGAACATCTGGTCCCCCAATTAATTCCTTTGTCTTAAAGTCTAAGACAATACCACAAACAATAGCGCCATCAGTACTTAAAGTTTCTCTATCTTTTAATACCATGCCTGAAACATCAGCCTTATCAGAGCCATCAATTAAGACTTCATTTAAATCAATAGAATCTCTTGTTGATACTAACTTTTGATTTTCAAAAGTCGCAAATTGGCCATTATCTAAAATAATAATCTTATCTGGTGTATAGCCCATTTCTACCGCAATATCTGCATTATTAATCAAATCATAGTATTGGCCCTTAACTGGCAAATAATACTTAGGTTTAATTAAATATAACATTGTCTTTAAATCTTCCTTAGAAGCATGCATAGACAATAAATCATTCTTGCTAAGCTTAACAATCTTTACATCAGCCTTATATAAATCATCTTCCATATTTGCAGCTTCTTTTTCAGTTCCTGGAACTACAGGAGAAGCAATAATTACAAGATCATCTTTTAGAAGTTTAAACCTAGCATCATCACCAATGGCAATATTATTTAATAACTTAAATACTTGTTTACCACTACCAGAAATAATACAAATGACATTCTTTAAATCATTATTGAATTCTTTCTTAGTAATAACAATACCAGCTGGCACATGATAATAGCCTAATTCTTCTACAGCCTTAAGTAGTTTTAAATGACTTTCATCATAGAAATATACTTGCTTCTTGTATTTTTTAGCAAGTTCTAATATTTCAATAATGCGATAAAGATTTTGTTTATATAAAGTAATAATTACTCGATTATCAAGATTTTCAATATAAGTATCAATTAAATCGGAAATACGATGCTTTGGAGCAGTATAGCCATCTTTATTTGCCCCAACTGATTCAGACATCAAACATAAGACATTATCATTGCCAACCTTAGACAACAAATTCATATTCATAGAAAAAGCTTCAAATGTTAAATCATAGTCAACAATAAATTCACTAGTATAAACAATAGATCCTTGACTTGTCTCAAATATCAAACCAATGCCATCAGCAATCGACATCATTACAGGAAAAGTGTGAATCTTATGTCCAGCAATTGTATAAGTACCATCTCTTCTTAAAATATTGATACGTTTCTTACTAGTCTTAGGCAAATCTTCTTCGATGATTTTAGCTGTTAGAGCTGTAGCATATACATCAAAATCACAAGCCTTTAACACATGGCTTAAGGCCTTCATGACATCATCATGACCATGAGTAATAAAGATACCCTTTACTCTATCTTTATTTTCAATTAAATATTCAAAATCAGGAATTACATATTCAACTCCTAATTGTTGGTTTTCGGGATATTTTAAACCGGCATCAACAACAAAAATATCATTGTCGATCTCGATGCAATACATATTTTTTCCATCTTCGTCTAAGCCACCAAGTGCCATTAAGCGAACTTTTTCCATTATGATATCCTCCATAAAATCATGTCTAAATTATAAGCTAAAATATATTTTATTTAAAATAAATGTACAAAAGAATTATACCATCTACTTATAACAAAGGGCTTTATTTCTATTTTCTTTTTCCATAAAACAAAATCAATTTTAACATAAAAAAATGGATACAATGTATCCACTTTATGAATTTTATAACTAATTGTTTTATTAGTAATTAGCTTCAGAAATTTCAAAGTAACTTTGAGGATGATTACATGTAGGACATACATCAGGTGCCTTAGTACCAATTACGATATGACCACAGTTTCTACATTCCCAAATCTTTACTTCGCTCTTTTCAAAGACAGCACTTGTTTCAACATTGTTAAGTAAAGCTCTATATCTTTCTTCATGATGTTTTTCAATAGCGCCAACAAGTCTAAACTTAGTAGCTAAATCAGCAAAGCCTTCTTCTTCAGCTTCCTTAGCGAAAGTTTCATACATATCAGTCCACTCATAGTTTTCACCATCAGCAGCAGCCTTTAAATTAGCCTTAGTATCGCCAATGCCCTCAAGTTCTTTAAACCAAAGCTTAGCATGCTCCTTTTCGTTGTCTGCTGTTTTTAAAAACATAGCAGCAATTTGTTCATAGCCTTCTTTTTTAGCCTTAGAAGCAAAATAAGTATATTTATTTCTAGCTTCTGATTCACCTGCAAAAGCAGCTAATAAGTTCTTTTCAGTTTTTGTTCCTGCATATTTACTCATAATTATTTACCAAAATATCTCTTGTATAATCCTTCAAGAGCCTTTCCATGTCTTGCCTCATCTCTTGCCATTTCATGAACTGTATCATGAATTGCATCTAGGCCATTCTTTTTAGCACAAGTAGCAAGTTCTACCTTACCAGCAGTTGCACCATATTCGCAATCTACTCTCCACTTTAAATTCTTAGCAGTAGAAGATGTCATA
The DNA here is from genome assembly GCA_963628775.1 of Acutalibacteraceae bacterium. Classification (GTDB taxonomy): domain Bacteria; phylum Bacillota_I; class Bacilli_A; order Erysipelotrichales; family Erysipelotrichaceae; genus Colivicinus. The sequence goes on along the minus strand of CAVGFC010000030.1, from coordinate 2,350 downwards.
TTAGGTTCTAAATCACTACCTAATAGTTCAGCAAACTTAGCAGCATGTTCAGCTTCCTCATATGCAGCCTTTTCCCAATAAAGTCCAACTTCAGGATAGCCTTCTCTATGAGCAATTCTAGCCATACATAGATACATACCTACTTCTGAACATTCACCATTAAAGTTAGCCTTTAATTGATCAAAGATATATTTCTTATCTTCTTCACTTATATCAGGATTATTTTTAACAGTTTCTGCGTATACACCAAACTTATGTTCAGCAGCTAAATTCATTTCGCCCTTTACTTCTTCAAACATATTTGACTTAGCATGGCATACAGGACATTCTTCTGGGGCCTTATCACCTTCATAGATGTAGCCACAAACCTTACATACAAATTTCATATACTTTCCTCCATCTATTTGTATCTTTATTAAAACAAATTAAAGTAATTAATCAAGCACTTTGCCCACAAGCTCTCCATTTAATGAAAAACTCATGCACTCAGTGATTTTAACATTGACTAAATCACCTATTTCAATACCTTCACCCTTAAAATTAACCAACTTATTTTCAGGTGTATAGCCAGAATAAACCGCATCATTTTTCTTAGATTTGCCATCTACTAAAACTTCTACAACCTTATTTAAATAAGCTTGATTCTTTTGATTTGCATAATAAGCAACCTTCTTATTAAGTTCTTGTAATCTTTCTTCTTTTACTTCCCTACTTATAGAATCATCCATATTGGCAGCAGGTGTACCACTTCTTTTTGAATAAATAAAAGTATAGGCATTATCATACTTACAATAATCAACGATATCTAGTGTACCCTTAAAGTCTTCATCAGATTCATTTGGGAAACCTACGATAATATCAGTTGTATAAGCGAAGTTTTTAAGCTTAGCATTTAGCTTATCAAATAATTCCTTATATTCTTCAATAGTATATCTTCTGTTCATCTTCTTTAATATTTCATTAGAACCAGATTGAACAGGTAAATGAATATATGGACAAATATTAGGATTATTGGCAATCGCATCAATCATGGCATCATTGAAATCCCAAGGATGAGAAGTCATAAATCTAACTCTTTTAATACCTGTTTTAGCTACTTGATCTAAAAGCTTAGCGAAGTCATATCCTAAATTTAAATCCTTACCATAGGCGTTGACATTTTGACCAAGTAGGCATACTTCCTTATAGCCACTATCTTTTAAATCTTGCACTTCCTTTACTACATCTTCTAGAAGTCTACTTCTTTCTTTTCCCCTAGTATAAGGAACAATACAATATGTACAGAACTTATCACATCCATACATTATATTTACATAAGCCTTATGGCAGGCAAGACGGGTAACTGGTACATTTTCTACTACTTCACCTTGTTTTGAATATACTTCTACCGCTCTTTTTTTATTAGCACTATAAATATCACTTATCATCTTTGGCAAAGAAGTAATATTATGAGTACCAAAGATAATATCTACTTGATGATATTTTTCAAGTAAGGTAGTAACGGTCTTTTCTTCTTGGGTCATACAACCGCATATACCAATTAACATCGATGGTTTTTCTTTCTTTAGTCTTTTTAAGGCACCGATTTCTCCAAATACTTTATCTTCTGCACCTTCTCTTACTGCACAAGTATTGATTAAAATAATGTCAGCATCTTCTTCACTACTTGAACTTGTAAAGCCTAATTCATCTAATAAGCCAGCAATTGTTTCTGAGTCTCTAAAATTAGCTTGACAACCATGCGTCTTAATAAAATACTTCTTATCCTTTCCTAAATTTTTAAAGCTTTCATCAATGTTAAAGTTAATTCTTTCGATTTTTTCAGTATTGTTTCTTCTTCTAGCTTCCTTGATATCAGGAAGAATATAATCTTTTTTCATACCTAATTATTCTATAAAAAGTCAATAAAAAAACCAAGCTTTTAAAGCTTGATTTTTCTAGCATGATTATAATTATTGTGAAATAGCACCTGTTGGGCAAGTACCACAGCAAGCACCACAGTCAATACAAGTATCTTCGCTTACTTTGCATTTACCATCTTCAGCAAGATTTAAAGAACCTGTAGGACAAACTTCTGTACAAGCACCACATCCTACACAAGTATCAGCATCAACTTTAACTGGCATTATTAGATCCTCCTTACATCAATAATTATAAACTTTTAGTCAACTTTTTAACAACAAAAAAAGCTTATAATTTAAGTCAAATACAAGTTCTATAGAAATAGTTTTTTCATTTATAAGCCTTCTTTAAATACTAGCACTTTTTTATGTTAGATAGTTGCCATAACTATGGCACCTAAGTTATAACCAAGCAAACTTATAATAATAATCGCAAGTAGCGCAAAGAC
>CAVGFC010000029.1:0-3951 GCA_963628775.1 Acutalibacteraceae bacterium | reverse complement strand
GAATAATTAGACCTGCCTATAAGTATGTTGGTGAACAAGACAAAAAATATATTCCCATTGAAGATAGATGAACGAATTGTTAAACAATTCGTTTTTTATTGACTTTATATTAATGTTTTATATAATGTATTTAACGATAAACATTAAATGATTTACATTTATCGTTAAGGAGGATATATGGATAATACATTAGATAAGATTCACAAATTTGGCAAAGTAGCTCACATTTTAGTCACCATCGTATTTGTGATATCAATCATCGCTGCTACATTTTCAACCCTTTTAGGCTTATTTTTAGTCCAATGCAAAGACATATCAATTGAAGCTGACAACAAGTTATCTATACAACTTAAAGATAGTGGCAAAATTGTTAACTTTGACTATGATGATAACTTAGATGAACTTGAACTAGAAGTTGGCACTTTCATATTAAAAGATTTCAAAGTAACTAAAGATAATGGAACAACCATGATTTTATGTGAAAGTAATAATAACGAATATAAACTAAAAGACTTTGGTTTTTTAGCTCTTTATGCAGGTCTACAATGTATATTTGAATGTATTGGCCTATTTATACTTAAAAAAATATGTAAGTATGTAAGAGATTGTGACAGCTTATTTACTGATGAACTAGTAAAAAATATGTATAAGTATATGTATTGTTTAATACCGCAATTTGTCTTATCTTTATTCGTTTATTATTACCAAAATCAAATGCCTAATTTCTATATAAATATTAATTATGGACTGTTAATAGAAGCCTTGGTAGTTTATATTATTGCGACCATCTTCAAATATGGTGTTAAGCTACAAATGGAAAGTGATGAAACCTTATAATGGGCCATATAGTATTAAGACTAGATAGAGTTATGGCTGATCGGAAAATGTCTTTAAATGAGCTATCGGAAAAAGTTGGAGTAGCCAATGTCAATCTATCTAAAATAAAAAATGGCCATATTAGCGCAATCAGGTTTTCTACCCTAGAAGCGATATGTGAAGCCCTAAATTGCCAACCTGGTGATATATTGGAATATACAAGCGAAGAAAAGGAATAAAAATTTGTATAAAGAAAAGACTCAAACGAGTCTTTTCTATTTATTATGAACAATTTCATTAATGCGATCTACTTTTTCAAGTGTATCATCAACTACAAATTCAATATCAGGAATCTTACGCATCTTTAATCTCTTGGCAAGTTCTGTTTTAATATAGCCCTTAGACTTTTTTAAAGCAGCTACTTCATAATTCTTGCCAAAGAAAGAAACATAAACTCTAGCCTTGCTTAAATCAGGAGAAACTCTTACTTCTGATACTGTTACAAAGCCAATTTCAGGATTATTTAAATCAAATTGAATAATACTAGAAATTTCCTTTTGAAGAATTGAATCTAATTTATCAACTCTACTCATTAGTCAACTTTAACCTCTTGGTCTTCATAAGCCTCAACAATATCGCCTTCTTTGATATCGTTGTAGTTTTCGATTGTCATACCACATTCATAACCTTGTTGAACTTCTTTAGCATCGTTTTCAAAACGCTTTAAAGAACCAAGCTTACCAGTATAAATTACAATACCATCTCTAATTAAGCGACACTTACTATCTCTTACAATCTTGCCTTCAGTTACCATAGCGCCAGCAATTGTACCAACCTTAGAAACCTTATAAGTCTTTCTAACTTCAGCTTGGCCAATTACTACTTCTTCATATACTGGAGCTAACATACCCTTCATAGCGGCTTCCATTTCTTCAACGGCTTTATAGATAATATTATGAAGTCTTATTTCAACATTTTCTTCTTGAGCTTTCTTTCTTACATTGGCATCTGGTCTAACATTGAAACCATAGATAACCGCATGAGAAACACTAGCTAATATTACATCTGATTCAGAAATTGAACCAGCTGCAGATCTAATGACATTAACTCTAACACCATCTACATCAATCTTGCTAAGAGAGGAAGCAACAGCCTCAGCTGTACCTTGAACATCTGACTTAACGATAACTGGTACTTCTTTGATTTCACCAGCTTCGATTTGGGCACTTAAATCATCAAGTGACATAGCACTTGTAGCTTTTCTTTCTTTTTCAATCTTCTTAATATTTCTAGCTTGGGCAACAGCTCTAGCATCCTTATCATTTTCAAATACTTTGAAGTTATCACCAGCTACTGGAACCTCACTTAAACCAATCACTTCAACTGGCGTACTAGGAGATGCTGATTTAATTTCTTCACCCTTATCATTAGCCATTCTTCTTACCTTACCATAAGTAGAACCAACAACAATTGAATCGCCTTGTCTTAAAGTACCATTTTGAACAAGTAATGTACAAACTGGACCTCTACCCTTATCTAGCTTTGCCTCAATAACAGTACCTGTAGCAAGCTTATTTGGATTAGCCTTTAAATCTCTAACCTCTGAAACAACAAGGATTGTCTCTAAGATATCTTTAACACCATCTCCGGTTTTAGCAGAACAATTTACAAATATAGTGTCGCCACCCCATTCTTCAGGCATTAAACCAAGTTCGGCTAAGGCATTTTTAACCTTATCTGGATTAGCACCTGGTTTATCCATTTTATTTACCGCAATAATAATTGGTACATTGGCAGCCTTAGAGTGATCAATAGCTTCTTTAGTTTGAGGCATAACGCCATCATCTGCCGCAACCACAATAATGGAAACATCGGTAACACTAGCACCTCTTGCACGCATAGCGGTAAAAGCTTCATGTCCTGGTGTATCTAAGAAAGTAACTTTCTTACCATTAACATCAACTTGATAAGCACCAATGTGTTGAGTGATACCACCAAATTCACCAGCAGTTACATTTGATTTTCTGATTGTATCAAGTAAAGTAGTCTTACCATGGTCAACATGTCCCATGATAGTAACAATAGGCGCTCTTTCCTTTAAATCCTTTGGATCATCAGCTTCATCATCAGCTAATGATTCATCATCCTTAGGCTCTTCTTTTTTAGCTTCTATGCCATATTCCATACATACAAGTTCAACATTCTCATCATCTAAAGGAGAATTTATAGTCATCATTTTGCCAAGCATAAACAATAACTTAATGATGTCACTTGAATTCTTATTAATTTTACTAGCTAACTCAGAAACCGTAATACCATCAGAATATGTAATGCTATCAACCTTTTCGCTATTGTCCTTTTTGTTTTCAGACCAATTAGCTTTATTATTAGGCTTCTTGTTGTTATTAATACGTTTTTTATATGTTTGTTTAGCCATATATATCCTCCTTTATTTATTTTCTAAAAACAGCTTTTTAAAACCATTATCCGTTACCCCAATTATCTTAATAGTATTCTTAGAAAGACTATTAGATAATTGAGCGCAACTATAATTCATAGAATAAGGAATGTTATAGTAACTACATTTCTTCAAATATCTCTCTTTTGTCTTATCACTGGCATCTATTGCGATAAACATATATTTGACCTGTTTTATATTTTCTAAAACACTTTCACCAAACTTAAGTTTATTAGCTCTATATGCTAGTCCTAACAAAGAAAGATTTCTATCCATTAATCACCTTTTCAATTTCCTTATAAACTTCTTCATCCACACTTACCTCTAATGCCTTAGAAATAAGATTTTTCTTTTTTGCGATTTCAAGAGCTCCTAAAGACTTCTTTAAATAAGCTCCCTTTCCATTTAACTTGCCAGTTGTATCAACCTTAACCTCACCCTCTGGAGTTCTAACAATTCTTAAAAGCTCCTTTTTAGGTAAAGACTCGCCACTAGCAAGACACTTACGCATTGGAATTTTTTTCATTATTTTTCCTCGTCGTAATATTCATCATATTCATCAAAATCAATGTCATCATCATTGATCCATGAATCTTCTTCAAGTTCTTCTTCTTGTTGTCTAATTTCTTCAAGTTCTTCTTCAGAATAAGTAGGCTTTACATCATCATCGTATTCCT
>CAVGFC010000028.1:0-13335 GCA_963628775.1 Acutalibacteraceae bacterium | reverse complement strand
GTACCAGAATTCATATAAACTAGGATAATACCATAAGTAATAAGTTGAGTTGATAAAGTAACAATATATGGATGCAAACTAAACTTAGAAACCGCAAAACCATTGATGAAACCTATACCACCAGAAATGGCAAGCACAATAAGTAATACAACTGGAATTGGCAAAGCCTCAGTCATATTTGGCCAAATCTTAGAAGTTGTAGTTAATAGTGAAGCTGTAACAACAGCTGATAAACCAACAACTCTACCACCAGAAATATCAGTACCTGCAAGCACAATACAACCCGCAACACCCAAGGCAATTGGTAGCTTAGATGCAGTTAAAGAAATAATATTTACAATTGAAGCAGTACCTAAGAAAGCAGGTCTTTTAATCGCAACATAAATAATTACAAGCGCGATAATAATATACATCGCATTATTAAACAAGAAATCTGTTAACTTTTTCTTATCGAATTTCTTTTCATTTGTCTTCTCTGACATAAATTCATCCCCCTAATTTAAGCATATTTAGCCGCAAGCGTCATAATCTCTTCTTGTGTAGTTGTCTTGGCATCTACTTCTCCTGCAAGTCTGCCACCAGACATTACTAGGATTCTATCGCAAACACCAAGTAACTCAGCCATTTCTGAAGAAACCATCAATACACACTTGTCTTGTTTAGCTAATTCAATAATCAATTCATATATTTCATACTTAGCACCAACATCGATACCTCTTGTTGGCTCATCTAGTAATAAGACATCAGGATGAGTTAATAACCATCTAGAAATAATAACCTTTTGTTGATTACCACCAGATAAAGATTGAATAGGCGTCTTTTGACTTGGAGTCTTAGTCTTTAAAGAATCTATACCCCATTTAGTAGCTTCATACATTTTCTTATCATCTAAGAAAAGACCCTTTTTATAATTATCAAGTGAAGAAATACAAGTATTAGCCTGAATATCTCTAATACCAAAGATACCTGTCGCTCTTCTTTCCTCAGTAACAAGGGCGAAACCATTTTTAATAGACTCTCTAGGATTTCTATTTAAAACTTGTTGACCATTTAAATAAATCTCACCACTTTTTCTAGTCGCATTACCGAATATGTTTTCAAGAAGCTCTGTACGACCAGAAGCATCAAGTCCAGCAATACCAAGTATTTCACCTCTATTAGCCTTAAAAGAAACATCTCTTAGCTTAGAATATTCAGCTGTTAAATTCTTAACCTCAAGTAAAGGCTCACCTATAACATTATCCTTTACAGGATAAACATTAGTTAATTCTCTACCAACCATTAACTTAATAATTTCATTAGTAGTTAAATCCTTAGACTCTCTAGTAGTGATATATTTACCATCACGCATGATAGTAACTTCATCTGAAATTCTTAAGATTTCATCCATCTTATGTGAAATATAAATAATTCCACAGCCCTTAGCCTTTAATTGATTGATGATTCTAAATAAATGCTCAACCTCAACCTCAGTTAAAGAAGAAGTTGGTTCATCAAATACAATCACCTTTGAGTTATATGATACTGCCTTAGCTATCTCAACCATTTGTCTTTGAGATACAGGCATTGTTGACATAATTGTTTTTGGATCTACTTTTACATCCAATTCATCAAATAATTTTTTTGTGGCTGCATACATCTTTTTCTCACTTGTAAAAAGTGGAAACTTATCCATCTTAGGATATCTACCTAGCCACATGTTATCCATTACATTTCTCTTTAAAGCTTGATTTAGCTCTTGATGAACCATAGCTACACCATGCTCCAAAGCTTCTTTTGAATCCTTAAAATCTACTTCTTGTCCCTCTAAATAAATATGTCCACTGTCTTTATGATAAACAGAAAATAAACACTTCATTAAAGTAGACTTCCCTGCACCATTTTCCCCCATTAAAGCATGAACACTACCAGCCTTAACAGTAAGTTGTACATCATCTAGCGCCTTAACACCAGGGAACTGTTTTGAAATATGTTCCATTCTTAATAAAACATCATTTGCCATAATCTTGTCCTCTTTAAATAAAACAGTAGCCACGCCAATGCGTGGCTACTTAACAACTAATTAATAATTAAATTATTTAGTATAAGCTGAATAAGGGATATTAACTCTCCAAGTACCAACTGTTTCATAATCAGATGGAATATCTAATGCAGGAGCATTACCAGCGATTACGTTTTGAGTAGCTAGACAGATAACGAAAGCCATACCTTCACCATCTTGTTTAACTGTACCAGTCATTGTACCCTCATCGATAGCAGTCTTAGCAGCATCGATAGCATCTACACCAAATACAGGAATAGTAGTTGTACCTTCACCATTGTTGTAGCCATGACCTTGAAGTGATTGAATAGCACCAAGAGCCATTGAGTCATTATTAGCAATGATTAATTCAGGCATATTACCATTTTCTTCATTATATTGAGATAAAACTGTTTCTAAGTGATTGAATGCAGCTTCTTGAGACCAAGTACCATTAGCATCAACTAAGTATTGAGTAGCAGCAGCGCTATCATAGTAAGCTAATTCTGGTTTACCAGCAGCCTTTAAAATAGCATTTGCATCTTCTACAGAATATTGAGTTCTAGCGATAGCTTCAGTATTACCTTCTTGACCCTTTAACATTACATAAGAAATAGCACCATCACCATTTAAATCTAATGCATCATAGTTAGCAACTAGATAATCACCAATCATAGAACCCTCTAAGTGACCAGCTTGAGTATAGTCTGTTCCAACAAAGCAAGAACCATATTCATCTAATAAAGCTTGAGCTTCATCATCATTTTCAGAAATTGATCTATTGAAGAAAATAACCTTAGCATCAGCAGCCTTAGCTTGTTCTAGGATGTTCTTAGTAGTATCAACAGAGTTAGATTCAACTTGGTTTACAACTAACACCTTAACACCAGCAGCAATTGCGGTAGTGATTTGGTTAGTTTGATCTGTTTGGTTACCATTACCATCATAGTCCTTATAAGAAATTCCAGCAGCATCTAATTCTTTGTTTAAAGCGGCACGTACAGTTGAGATATAATCATCTGCGAATGTGTACCAGAATACTGCAACAGTTTCTACATCAGATGTGCTTGAGCCTGAATCATCACTTCCTGAATCATCACTTGAGCTTGAGCAAGCAACTAATGAGAAGACCATCGCAATACTAAGTAAAATTGTTAAAATCTTTTTCATTTGTTCTCCTTTTGTACAAAATGTACTTCTAATATGTAAACTCTTACATCCAAGTTATGCAAGCGTTTACATTGACTATATTATAGCCCATTTTCAAAACTTGTAAACGCTTGCATTTATTATTTATTTGTGGTAGTACCTCAACTAAAAAGGACAAAACCCCATAAATAAAGGAGATTATTAAATCTCCTATAAAAAATTATTTTTCATAAGGTACATCAAAATAACCATTTTTAATCATAATTGGCCTTAATATTTTAATTTTTGTCATTGGACCAATTTTTAATTTCATAATTACTCTTGATGCGTATGGCCTATTTTCATCATGGACAAAGACCATCTTCATAATCTTAAGCTTATACTTAAGACACATATTATAAAGCTCAGGAAACCTTTCTGCAGGATATAAGGTATATACTTCCCCATTATCCTTCATATTTTTTCTAAAAGCCTTAAACATATCATCTAATGGTAAAGTCTCTTCAAACATGGCAGTCTTGTAAAACTTATTTTCTCTAACATTACCCATTTCAAAAAATGGTGGATTACAAATTAGAACATCAACAGGCTCAATATTTAAATCCTGAATTCTTGAATTAATTAACTCAAAATCATCAGTATACTTTTCCAAATTAATCTTAGCTAACTCTAGTGGTTCCTTATAGATATCAACACCAATCAAGTGCCCTGCATTTCTTGCATGAGCATATAAAAGTAAAGCACCATTATTAGTACCTAAATCTAGTACAGTCTTTCTTTTTAAAGGCTCAAGAAACATACCTAAGGCCGCTGTATCAGAATTAACCTTAAACATTTCAGAGTCTTGTACAATTTCATAATTAATAAATTTTAAATAATCATTCTGTCTCATCATCATAATCCTTTGAAAGCTCAAAATAGAAAGTAGAACCCTCATTTAACTTAGAAACAACGCCATACTTAGCTTTATGGGCCTCAAGTATCGCCTTGGCAATAGCTAAACCAAGTCCTGTTGAATTCTCATTTCTTCTAAAGTTTTTATCAATCTTATAATATCTATCCCAAACATAAGGCAAGGCCTCTATGCTTATTCCTTCACCTTCATCTCTTACTTCAAAATAAAGACTATCTTCACTATCCTTAAGTGTTATATAAATCTTAGAATTATCATAAGAATGCTTAATCGCATTAGATAAATAATTATAAATAACCTCAGAAATCTTTACTTCATCACCATAGACAATAACGCTCTTTAGCTTCTTTTTTAAAGTGATATTTTTTTCCTTTAATAAGCCATCTAATAAGTCACAAACATGTAAAGTAGTCTTCTTAATATCGAAATTAGACTTATTTAAATTAATATAACCAGCCTGCAACTTAGAATACTCTTGCATATCATTAATAAGCTTAGTTAAATACTCGGTCTCATCAATTATGACATCTAAATGCTCATTTCTTTTAACAGGATTATCACCTGAAATATCCTTAATCATTTCTGCATATGATCTAATAAGGGTGATTGGTGTTCTTAAATCATGAGAAACATTGGCCAATAAATCCTTTCTAAGTTCATCAATCTTAGACAACTTATCAGTGGCATCATCCAAAGTATTGGCCAAATCATTTATTTCACTATAGGATTGCTTATCAGTTTTAAAACTAACATGATAATCACCATCAGCTAATTTAAGAGCCTCTTTTTGCATATTAACAATCGGAGACGTAATTCTATTTGCCAACAAAAAAGAAACAATTAAAGCCAAGATAATGACAATCAAAGAAAGATAAGTATATTGTTTCAAAATAAAATCAACATATGACTCAAGTAACTCTAAAGGTGTATTTATCACTAAATAATAATTAGCTAAATTAACACTGATCTTTTTACCATACATAAGCATCTCAAGACCAGAAATAGAAGAAGTCAAAGATAAATTAAGCGTATTATCATTATCTAGCTTTTCAATAAGCTTATCACTATCCTTAGAAACAACTAAAGAATCAGAGTCGATACTAATCTTATCATCTAGCATACATAGCTCACCTAAAGAATCAGCCTCATAAACTCTTTTACCATTTTGATTATAAATAATGGCACAAACATTATTACTATTAACTAACTTATTAGCCCTATCGACAGATTGTTTAGTTGGCTTATTTGTCAGTAAATCATCTTCAATAGTAGAAACAATTGTATCAATCATTTTTATACGATTTTCACGATAATAAGGCTTAATAAAAGCCACTAATAAAACCCCTAGTAGTATAAGCATTACCAGTGAAAATATTAAAAAATATAGCCAAGTCTTAAATTTAATACCCTTAAAATTAAAGCGCAAATTTATAACCCAATCCTCTTTCTGTACTAATCAAATCACGATACTCACCTAGTGATTTTCTAAGCATTTTAACATGCGTATCAACACTTCTATCACCTTCAAAATAGTCAACCTTCCAAACAGCTCTTAAAAGCTTTTCACGTGATAAGACAATATTTTGATTCTCAATAAAATAAAATAACAATTCTTTTTCCTTTGGTGTCATAGCCAACTTTTGATTATCGATATAAACCTCTCTTGCATCAAAGTCACACACAAGTCCCTTATAAATAAACTTCTCATTTTCTCTTTTTTTATTTCTAGCCATAATAGCCTTAATTCTAGCCATTAATTCCTTAGGCGAGAAAGGTTTGGTAACATAGTCATCAACACCCATATTAAAACTAAAAAGCTTATCATCTTCTTCTTGTCTTGCGCTTAACATAATAATTGGCACATCTTTGTTTTCTTTTATCTTCTTACAAGCCTCAAAACCATCCATTATGGGCATCATGATATCTAAAATAATACAATCATAGTCTTCACTTAAGGCTTTTTCAACCGCAGTCTTACCATCACTTGCCTCATCACATTCAAAGTTATTAACGATTGCGTATTCTTTTACTACTTCACGAATCTTGATCTCATCATCAACAATTAATATCTTCATTAGTACAACACCATTTTCTTCACAATCAATGAAGCCTCTCTATCTTTTCTTCCTTCAAAATAAACATATTTTGAATTATTTAATTTTTCAATATATTCATTATAAACACTTGGCATAATGACAAGAGAAATAGAAGCAGAATCATCAATGACATCCACAAAACACATTCTTTCACCCTTTTTAGTCCTAATTTGTTTAATATATTTTATTTGACCAAAGCCACTTACATTACCACTGGTAAATGATGCAATTGGTGGAACGCTTATATGATATTTCTTCTTAATACTTTCAATTGGATTAAAACTGAAATAGAAACCCAATACCTCTTTTTCTTTTTCCGCTCTTATCAAGATATCATCCTTTTTATTCTCAATTAGTGGCATATCATCACTACCAAATAAAGATAGGCCACTAGTTGTCTTGGCGTATTGTAAGACCCTAGGCAAATTATCAATCATTGTAAGTCTTGATAAATTAAATTCATCAAAGGCCCCAGCATATATCAAATTAGCGATAGCCTTATTATCAACCCCATTCTCATTTAATTTACATACCGCATCAATATAGTCTTTACAAGGATTAACCTCTTCTATTTTCTTAGCTAGATTAAAGCCAATATCTTTACAAATAGTAAAAGGCAAAAGTATTGAATCATTTTCTATCACATATTCGCTCTTTGATCTATTGATAGAAATACCATATAACTTAATACCACGGCTTCTTATTTCCTTTATATAATCAAAAGTCTTATCAATATTGCCTATTGTTCCATTTAACAAGGCCTTATAAAAAAACAAGGGATAATTAGCCTTTAAATAGGCCATACGATAAGCCACTAAACCATAGGCAATGGAATGCGACTTATTAAAACCATAGTTGGCAAAACGCAATATCAAATCATATAGTTTATTAGCTAATTGTTCATCATAACCATTATCAAGACAACCTTCTATAAATTCTGGCTTTAATTTTTCTAGTTCCTTAGCCTTTTTCTTAGACATCGCCCTTCTTAAAACATCAGCCTTGCCATAAGAGAAATTAGCCAACCTTCTAGCGATAGTCATGATTTGTTCCTGATAGATGATGATGCCATAAGTATCCTTTAAAATAGGCTCAAGTTCTTTTGTAAGATAAGTTATCTTATCCTTATTAGCACGATTATTTAAAAACTCAGGAATATTATCCATAGGACCTGGTCTAAATAAGGCAATCATCATACTTAATTCCTCAAACGAATTAGGACGCATCTTATATGCTAGATTTTGCATACCCTTAGACTCAAGTTGAAACACCCCAAGTAAGTTAACATTTTTAATTAATTCAAAAGTCTTGAAATCATCAAGAGGAATATTATTGATATTGATTGCTGGCTTTATTTGGTCTAAAATTTCAGAAATAATGCTTAGATTTCTAAGACCCAAAAAGTCCATCTTAATCAAACCCATAGGCTCTAAGAATTCCGCGCTATATTGAGTTGAATATAAATCAGCTTCAATAGAAGTAATTGGTACTACTTCATTTAGTGGCTTACTTGAAAAGACAATACCAGCAGCATGGGTTGATTCATGTCTTGGATTTCCTTCCAATTTTAAGGCAATCTTAAATAAACGCTTATATCTTTCTTCGCTATTTATTTTTTGTCTAAACAAAGCTATTTCATTATAAGCATCCATTAAACTGGTATTAAGGCCAGGTATCATCTTACATAAGATATCTACTTCACTATTACTATATTTTAAAACTCTGGCAACATCTCTTAAGACTTGTTTAGCCTTTAAAGTACCATAGGTAATAATATGCCCTACATGATCTTTACCATATTTTTCTTTGACATAATTTACTACTTCATCTCTTCTATCATCTGGGAAGTCGCTATCAATATCAGGCATTGAAATTCTTTCAGGATTTAAAAATCTTTCAAATAATAAATCATATTTAATTGGATCAATTTCCGTTATACCTAAACAATAAGAAACCAAAGATCCAGCAGCTGAGCCTCTTCCTGGTCCTACCACAATTCCTTTTTTCTTGGCAAATAATATAAAATCATAGACAATTAAAAAATAGTCTTCAAAGTTCATCTTAACAATAATGGATAATTCATAATCTAATCTATTTATATATTCTTTAGTTAAGTTATTCTTGAGTCTTCTTTTTAAGCCTTCCTTACATAAAGCTATTAAATAATCCTTAGAAGAAACATTGTTTGGTGTTTGATAAATTGGAAGTGATGTTTTAATAGACATTGAAACATTACATTTATTAGCTAAGATATCGCAATTCTTTATTTCTGATAAATCATATAAAGACTTAAACCATTCAATGTCTTTCATTTCTCTATCTTTTTCAAAGTAGATATTATTATCAAGGGTCTTTTTATCTCTAATGCATTTTAATACTTCATATTCTTCATAGTCCCCTTTTTCACTATATAAAGACTTAGATAGGGCAATAATATTTATATTATTCTTTTTAAGTAAGGGTCTTAGTTCATTATCTCTTTTTAAATTACCGGCATAATCATGGTCAACAAAGCCAACTAAATATTCACCAAATATTTCATTTTGTCTATCTAATGCATTGTTTAAATCTTCCTTATTTAAGTAGGCAATAGATATAGGCATATCATCAGATTTTAAGACTAGAAAATTATGCCCTCTATATTTATTTAAAGTTTCAATATCAATTGTTTTATCAATTTTGGTACATATAAAAGAAGATAATTTAATAAGATTGACATAACCTTCATCATCTTTGGCATATAAAATAATTCCCATCTTTCTTTCATTAAGTAATAAATCTACTTCTAGTCCTATGATGGGTTTTATGTTTTCTTTTTTACATTCATTATAAAAAGCCATTGCGCCAGATAGCACATTTTTATCTACAAGTCCTATAGCACTATAGCCTAATTGTTTAGCTTTTGAAACAATCTTAGGTATAGTTAACATACTTGATAATAAGGTATATACGCTTCTTACATATAATAAACTTGACATAATTTAATTATAGCTTATTGCTTTTTAGAATTATTAGAAATACAATAAATATACCCTATAGGGGTATGAGGTATATTATGGAAAAGACATATGAAGTCAAAGGCATGACTTGTGTCATTTGTAAGGGCAATGTAGAAAAAGCTCTTAATAAATTAGATGGTGTAAGTAGTGCTGTAGTAAATCTTTTGGATAATGAAGTTTGTATAAACTTTGATCAGTCCAAAGTTTCTGAACAAGATTTTTCAAAAGCTGTTGAAGATGCTGGCTATAAGCTTCTTCTAAATAAAGAAAAACAGTTCAATAAAGATAAGCTTTATCTAATTATTTCAATTGTATTATGTGCCATCTTGATGTATCTATCTATGTCACACATGGACCATGACACATTTGATACCTTAATGATGGTAGGTGCAAGTAGGTCACAAGTTTTACAAATGATACTAGCGTTACTTGTAATTATCATGAACTTTCATATTTTTAAATCAGGATTTAAAGCTTTATTTTCTTTAAGTCCTAATATGGATAGCTTAGTAGCTTTATCAAGTGGTGTTTCCTTTATTTATTCTTTATGGGCCCTATATAAGATAAATTTAGGTGATAATTCCTATAATCTCTATTTTGAAACAGCCGCCATGACTATTACAATTGTGCGACTTGGTAAATATATTGAAGGAAATACTAAGGCTAAAACAACTAAAATCATCAGAGGTTTAGCCACTTTAATTCCGATGAATGCCCACTTATTAAAAGATGGCGAAGAAATCACAATATCAATCAATGATTTAAAAAAGAATGATATTGTCATAATTAAACCAGGTGAGTCAGTACCAAGAGATGGAATTATTATCAATGGTTCTTCTTCCCTTGATGAATCAATGATTACTGGTGAATCATTACCAGTTTTAAAAAATGTTGGCGATGAGGTAATTGGTGGCACCATCAATACTAATGGCACTATAAATGTTCAAGTTAATAAAAGTGAGAGCACGACCGTTTTATCTAAGATTATAAGTCTTACTAAAAAGGCTAGTAATGAAAAGATTCCAATTGAAAGATTTGCGGATACTATCTCAAAATACTTTGTTTTCTCAGTAATAGGTATCGCATTACTTACGCTAATCATTTGGCTGATTGTTTCTAAAAACTTAGAGCTTAGTTTAAATTTTGCCTTATCGGTTCTAGTTATAAGCTGTCCATGTGCACTAGGTCTAGCTACTCCTGCTGCTATTGCGGTAGCAACAGGGAAAAGCGCATCTGAGGGTGTTTTAATTAAAAAGCCCGAAATACTAGAGGTTGCTGGTAAGCTTAATACCGTTATTTTTGATAAAACAGGCACTTTAACTAAGAATAGTTTAAATGTTGTAGAAACAAAAATAATTGATGATGATTTTATAAATGTTTTATCTTCTTTAGAAAGAAGTCAAAATCATCCAATTGCCAAGGCTATTTTAAATAAATATCCAAGTGGCAATATGTCTTTTGATTCTAGTACTTTTATATCAGGAGAAGGGGTTAAAGCACAGCTAGGAGATGATATCTATTTATTAGGCAATAATAAGTTAATTAAAAATATTAAGGAAGAATACCTAGACTATGCAACTTTAAATAATTATTCATATATAGCCCTTAGTAAAAATGATCGATTAATGGGTATTGTTTATTTAACAGATATTTTAAGAGATACTTCAAAAGTAGCCATTAAAAATCTAAAGAAAAGAAATATTAAACCAATTATGTGCACTGGTGATAATAAGATTGCCGCTAGAAAGATTGCCAATATATTAGGTATTGATGATTATTTAGCTGAAGTTAAACCAGAAGATAAAAATACTTTAGTTTTAAAAGAAAAAGAAAAAGGTAAGATTGCCATGGTTGGTGATGGGGTTAATGATTCAATTGCCCTTTCAGCAGCTGATGTATCAATTTCAATTAAAAATGCAAGTGATATCGCAAGTGCAAGTAGTGATGTCATACTTATGAAAAATGATTTGAATGATATTTCATTTCTATATGATTTAAGTAAGAAGACCTATCGTATTATTAAAGAAAATCTGTTTTGGGCCCTTGGCTACAATACAGTATGTATCCCGATTGCGGCTGGACTTTTCTATAATAGTTATGGACTAAAACTTAATCCAATGATTGGCGCGGTAGCCATGTGGATATCTTCAATGTTTGTATTAGGCAATGCCTTAAGAATATTTAATGTCAAAAAGGAGGAAATTAAAATTATGAACAAGACAGTATTAGTAGAAGGAATGATGTGCAAGAATTGTGTTAAACATGTAAAAGAAGCTCTTATGGCTTTGGGTTGTGAAGTAGAGGTATCACTTGAAGATAAGAAGGCTTATATTAAGAATACTTCTTTAGATGATGAAACAATTAAAAACGCTATTGAAGAAGCAGGATATGATGTCAAGGAAATAGTTAATGACTAAAGATAAAGAAAAAATTAAGAAGTATTTAAATATCGCAAAGGGCCAACTAGATGGCATTATCAAGATGATTGATGATGATCGCTATTGCCTAGATGTTTCTGATCAATTGGCAGCCACAAGATCTTTACTTAAGAAAACAAATAATTTGATTTTAAAGAATCATATTGATTGTTGTGTAAAAGAAGGAATATTGGCTGGTGATAATTCCAAGGTTGATGAGATAATAAAGGCATTGGAGAAACAAGTATGATAAGAAGAGAAACAACAAGGCCTATAAATGTTGGTGGTGTTCAAATCGGTGGTCAAAATAAAGTAGTCATTCAATCAATGACTAACACAAAAACTAAGGATGTAGCTGCTACTGTTAAACAAATCAAAGAACTTGAACAAGCAGGATGTCAAATCATTAGAGTCGCAATTCTAGAGCTTGAAGATGCTAAGGCAATTAGTGAAATAAAGAAACAAATTCATATTCCAATTGTTTCAGATATTCATTTCAATCCTGATTTTGCGATTGCCGCAATCAATAATGGCACCGATAAAATTAGATTAAATCCTGGCAATATCGAAAACGAAGATAAGATTAAGGAAATCGTTGAACTTTGTAAACAAAGAAATATTCCAATTAGAATTGGTATCAATGGTGGTTCTTTAAATAAGAAATATAAACATAGTGAAGAAGCCATGATTGAAAGTGCTAAGGATCATTTAAGAATACTAGAAGCTAATGATTTTCATAACATATGTTTATCATTTAAGTCTTCCGATCCTATTGAATGTATCAAGGCCTATAATCTTGCCAGCAAGGAATTTAATTATCCCCTTCATCTAGGTGTTACTGAGGCTGGTGGTCTAATTGATAGTTCAATTAAATCTTCAGTTGCCCTTGGTAATTTATTATTAGATGGCATAGGTGATACAATTCGTATTTCCATTAGTGATGATCCTGTAAAAGAAGTAATGGTCGCAAAGAAATTACTTAGAACCTGTGGCCTTAAAAAGGATGTCGCAAATCTTATTTCTTGTCCTACTTGTGGTCGTATTCAATATGATATGCTTCCAATTGTAAAAGAAATGGAAGGCTATCTAGAAGGTGTTAATAAAGATATTGATGTTGCGATTATGGGTTGTCCTGTAAATGGACCACTTGAAGCTAAAAGAGCTGATATTGGTGTTGCAGGTGGCAAGGATTGTGCCTTACTTTTTAAGAAAGGTGAAATCATCAAATCAATACCACAAGAAGATGTTGTTAAGGTATTAAAAGAAGAAATAGAAAAAATGTAGAGTGGTTTTAAATAAAGACCACTTTTTATTTAACACGCCATAAAATTGCGTATATACGCAAAAATATGTCAAAGTTATTAAAAACTATTATTGTTTTATGTTAAAACAATAAATAAATATTTAGGATATTTTGAGGAATCTTTTTTAATCTATAAAGCTCAACGTTTCGATGTTAAAGGCAAGAAATATATAACAACACCAGTTAAATATTATTTTACAGATATTGGACTTAGAAACGCCAAATTAGGCTTTAGGCAACAAGAAAAAAGAGGCTTCATCAACAGTTAATGTGGCCATAAAAATCATGGTCTAAAAAAGATTAAATCTTCATATAATATTTATACGAAATTGTCTTACGAAAGCAAAATTTAAAAGTATAATTTCAATGAAAGGTTTTTCATATATGAAAGAAAAAATTTGTAAGTTTTTAAAAAACAATTTGTATTTGTTTGTTGCT